>JAPULP010000056.1 GCA_027294815.1 Gemmatimonadota bacterium
AGGGTCTGACCGGTGCGCGTGCACTCCTGTCGGAACAACGGCCCCCTTTCCGGTCCATGAGGGTTGTACGCTACATCGAGGCGAACGGGTCCAAGGGGCGTGAAGACTCGAACCCCGGCGACGGGCGTCACCCGGAATCCAGGATCCTCTTCCGGACCTGTTCGGTCCACCACCCGCCCTATATCCACGAACAAGACTCCGGCCAGCCGGCCGCTGCGGGACAGCGGAAACCGGAGCTCGGCGTTGGCGATGAACACCGCGTTGCCGCCGGTCGGCGACACCAGGATATCCGAGCTGTCCCGGGGCAGGCTGTCGACGACCTGCCCCGCCGAGTCGAGCAGAAACGTCACCTCGTCAACATATACCACTGGACCCAACTCGTTCTGACGGAACCCCCGAACGGTCGTCGACCCGCCACCGTAAAAGCGTTCCTCCGTGGGAATGAATCGTACGTCCTGTTGCTCGAACCGGAGGTCGGGGGAGCGAATCAAACCCCACCGGAGTCGCCACGCGAACACCGTCTGGCGCCCCAGGGGATGATACGACGAAAACTCGGCCAAGCTTTTCGCAAACTCGATCTCGGGATCGGAGCCGATCTCCTCGGCGGCGATCCGTGCCTCGAGCGTGAGCGCGGTCCCCCGGGTGGGATTGATGGGCGAATTGGTGCGATCGCGGACCAGAAGCACACCGGCCGTGGCCTTGACCCGATCCTCCCGGAAAATGGCCGCATCCTCCACGCGGCAGACACGGAGAAGCGAACAGAACACGGCGTCTTCCGCCCGCGTGCTCCCATATGATAAGGAATAGGAAAGCGTGACCGGGATATTCCACTTGGTCTGCTGCGTCAACGACAGGTCGAACCCGATCGCCTGACGAATGTACGCCTGGAACTCACTGAACTGCTCAGCAAACACCGTGACCGTGGCGCTTCGGCGCGGAGACAACACCGTCGGGAACCGCAACGAGGCCGAGAGGTTGTAGTTGAGATCGAGACGCTCGCTCCCCGCATCCGCGTCCAGTGAGCGGCAGATGTTCTCCTCGAAGCCCGCGTCGAACGGGGGCCCAGTCCCGATCTTGGAGAATCCTGCCGTCAGCGCGAGACTGCGTCCGCCACCGAGAAAGTTCCGAGCGGTCCACGACGTTAGCGTGCGGAAGCAATCGTTCGTCCCGTAACCGCCACCCACGCGAATGCTGTGCAACCTGCCGCGCGAAACTTGTACCGTGACCGTCACGAGCGAGTCGTCGGGGCCGCGCGGCACTGAATCCAAAAGTCGCACGTCCACGAAGTCAAAAACGCCCATGCGATAAAGTTCCTGTTGGCTCTGATACAACGCCGTCTGGTTGAACCGCTGACCTGGCTGGAGACGTATCGTCTTTCGCACAAGCGTGGGATCGAGATCGGGGGGTCCGATGACTTCGATGCTGTCGATACGCGCCGCCGGTCCCGGATCGACGAGAAACTCCACTTCTGCGGTTCTCTCCGCGTACTGCACCGAGAAGCCCCTGTAGACCGTGGTGAACGGATATCCACGATTCTGTAAGGCCAGTCGAATCGAATCGGTGGAAAGGATCAAACGCCCCTGGTCAAACGGGTCACCCTCACGGAGGGGAAGGTCGCGGATGAGTTGTTCGGGCGGGATGATCCCCTCGGTTCCACGAACGCTCAACGACGTGACCCGTACCGGCTCCCCTTCGGTAATGCGAAATCGTATATCGACATGGTCCCGGCCACGGACCACGACGGTGTCCACCCTGGCGTCGATGTATCCCGTCTGCCGATACAACACAAGTAAGCGGAGAACGTCGCGCCGAAACTCGGTTTCATCGAACGCCGGACGCCGGCCCCATCCCACCCACCCGGTCAGGGGAAATCGGGCCAGCCACGCCGACTCGGTCGTCTCGATCGATGCGCGAAGCGTAAAGTCGTCTATGGCCCGATTGCCTTCTATCTCGACGTGACGGACCGTCAGCGGGCGGGCGCCGTTCTGTGCAGTGAGGGGAGCAGACGCCGCCCAGAGCATCGTGGGGACAATCCAAAAAGCTTTGATGCGCCCCCCAGACCGAGGATGCGGACAAAAAGAGCCCCCATGAGAGGGCCGGAGCGGCAAGCACTCGACGCGATTTCGGGGACGCGCGAGTCCTCTAACCTATTCATTTTTAACAACTTCGGATGACATGTCAATGGTCGCTCAGGCGGGGACGGAACGTCCGCGCTACCTTCCCCGCATGTCCATCTACACCAAAACCGGCGACAGCGGCGAGACAGGTCTTTTTGGAGGCGGCCGCGTGCCCAAGGACGATATCCGGGTCACGGCATATGGCGAGGTCGACGAACTGAACGCCGCGATCGGCGCGGCGCTGGCGCACGAGCCGAGCGACTTCGAGACCGCGTTGCTGGAATCGATTCAGCGAGACCTTTTTTCCATAGGCGGACAACTAGCCACACCGGATCCGACTAAAGTTGCGCGCGCGCTCGAGAAGGCCGAACTGACCGACAGCCGTATCGAGGAATTGGAAGCCGCGATCGACCGCGCGGACCGAGAGCTCGAGCGCCTCAAGGATTTTGTTTTGCCCGGTGGTACGCCGAAGGCCGCCGCGCTGCATCAAGCCAGGACGGTGTGTCGCCGCGCCGAGCGCGGTGTCGTAGCGCTCGCCCGCGATCAAGACATTCCGTCCATTGTCGTTATATACCTGAACCGTCTCTCCGACGTGTTGTTCACGCTTGCGCGACTTGCAAATCAGCGGGCCGGCGTGGGCGATCGGATCTGGTAATGTCTACGCACCGGTTCTATCAACTGGATGTGTTCGCCGACACTCCGCTGGCAGGTAACCCTCTCGCGGTGTTCCCCGACGGCAATGGGTTTTCCGACAACCTCATGCAGGCGCTCGCGCGCGAAATGAATTTGTCGGAAACATCCTTTGTCACTGAATCGGATCGAGCGACGAAGCGCGTCCGGTTTTTTACGCCCACCGCGGAAATACCTCTGGCGGGACACCCGACAATCGGGACGTGGTGGCTGCTCGCGGAGTTGCAAATGTTGGACGTTCCGCGAGACGGCACGGTCCGAGTCACGCAGGAAACCGGACGCGGTGTATTGCCGGTAGATCTCTGCTTGTCCGACGGAACGCCGACGCAAATAACGATGACACAGCCGCTGCCCGAGTTCGGTGCGTTGGTGAGCGACGTCGCCCAACTGGGACGCGTCCTTGGGGGCGACGAACATACAGTGCCGGAACACCCGACCGCGCAGGTGGTGGCCACGGCCCTTCCGCAGCTGATGGTTCCGATCGCGTCACTCGAAACGTTGCAAGAACTGCCGTCGGGCGGAACGGGCGGAAACCTGGCAGCGTACTTGCGTGACCTTGGTACGGATTGCGCCATGTGCTACACCGTCGATACGGTCGATCCAGACGCGACGGTTCACTGTCGGATGTTTGCCCCGGGCCTCGGCGTGCCCGAAGACCCGGCCACCGGGAGCGCCGCCGGTGCGTTGGCGTCCTACCTCGTGTGGCACGGCATCGTGACTCCGCACGATGGCGTGGGAACCGTCGTCGTGGAACAGGGTTTGGAAATAGGACGCCCCAGCAGCATTCACGCCGAGATCTTCGTCGGGAACGGGGGCGAGATCAACGAGGTGCAGGTAGGCGGGCAGGCCGTAACCATCATCTCGGGTGAGGTGACGTTATAGCGACCACTACCATTCCGGTTGCACTCGGCGACGCGGGGTACGATATCGTGCTCGGCGACGGTGTGTTGGCCGACCTCGCCACCGTCGTCGCAGACACTTGCCCGGCCGCGTCCTACGTGGTCATCTCTGATTCGAACGTTGCGCCGCTGCATGCCGAACAAGTCGTCAACCGCATCGGCGACGTCGCGCCTACGCAGCTGATCACCTTCCCGGCTGGTGAGCGTCACAAGACTCGCAAGACATGGAGCACCATCACCGATCAAATGATCGAGGCCGGTGTCGGACGCGACGGTGCGGTCATCGCCGTGGGTGGCGGGGTTGTCGGCGACGTCGCGGGGTTCGTGGCCGCAACCTACATGCGGGGCATCCCATATGTCCAAGTGCCCACGACGCTGCTCGCCATGATCGACAGCTCGATCGGCGGTAAGACCGGTGTAGATACGCGAGCCGGAAAAAACTTGGTTGGAGCATTTCACCAGCCGAAGCTCGTGCTCGCAGACGTCGCAACCCTCGAGACCCTGCCCGCGAAGGAATTCACCGCCGGTATTGCCGAAGCGGTCAAGCATGGCGCGATAACCGACGCCGATTACCTGACGCGGCTGGCCGACCAGCACCGTGAAATATTGGAGCACGACAGCGAAGCGGTCACCGCTTTGGTGGCCGGGAGTATGGCAATCAAAGCCAGCGTCGTGATGAACGACGAACGCGAACAGGGACGACGCGCCGTGTTGAATTTTGGTCACACCGTCGGGCATGCAGTGGAGGCCGCCAGCGGCTACGAACTATTGCACGGTGAAGGCGTCGCGATCGGCATGGCCATCGAGGCCCAGCTCGGCGCAAACCTCGGCGTGACCGATGCCGACACGCAGCCGCGTCTCTGTTCGACGCTGGAGCTGTTCGGACTTCCACGCTCTTTGCCGAGCGACGTTCCCGTCGAAACGCTTCTCGATCTGATGCGACACGATAAGAAAGCCCGCGACCACGGGCTCCGCTTCACGCTGCTCAAACGCCTGGGCGAAATCGCTCGTCCGGAGGACGGTGGGTGGACTCACTCGGTCTCGCAGACTGAGATCGGCGAGACGCTCCACCAGGGTTTCTAACTGGAACGTTTTGTACCGTTGAAAGCCACGCTTCAACAATCAACATTTCCACAACCCGTATGATGACAACCACTTAAGGGGTTATTTTGATCAAATTGAGCGCCCAGAATGCTCACGGACGTTGATAACATCCGGAAGCGCTTTTACCTCAATGAGTTGGAGTGTGGAAAAATCAACTTTTCTTGACGGTATTAAAGCCTCTTTTTAACTTGCGCCGCGCTCAAGGTCGGCCAAACGGGAGTTCTTGATTTCCAATCCCCATGTGGAGAGCGACGCCTTTCAACGGGAGCAGATATGGCCCAGCTCAAATCGAGCAAAAATGGAGCGTTTTTCCGAGCCGGCGTATCCGGCGCGTTTGATCAGTACCTGCAGGACATCCAGAAACTCCCCCTTATCAAAGAGCGGAAAGAAGAACGGCGACTCGCTCGGCTCGCGCAGAAAGGCGATCGCGAGGCAGCGGAACGTCTCGTGACAGCGAATCTTCGCTTTGTGATTTCGTACGTAAAAAAGTATCAGGGACACGGACTGGATCTCTCCGAGCTCGTTGCCATTGGCAACGAGGGTTTGTTGAGAGCGGTGAAGAAGTTCGATCCCGAGCAGGGCGTGAAGTTCATCTCCTATGCGGTGTGGTGGGTGCGACAGGCGGTACTGAAGGCCCTTGCCGAACAAACCCGTAGCGTGCGCATTCCACTGAATCAGAACAGCCAGCTGATTCGCATGGTCAGAGCCCAGACGTACCTGGCGCAAGAACTGGGACGGGAGCCGACCGACAACGAAGTGGCGAAGGCCCTCGACGATTCGGTGGGGAATGTCCGCAACGCCCGGAGGATGACGGCGGCGGAGCTGTCGCTCGACGCACCCATCGACAGGTCCGATAAAGACGCCGCAACGTTCGGCGAGCGGTTCGCGGGACATGATGGCTTCGAGATCGAAGAGGGAACCGATGGCCGTCTCATGCGCGAGTTCATCGACCGCATCTTCAATAATTATCTCACCCCAAGAGAAAGCAAGATTCTCTACCTGTACTACGGTCTCGAGGAAGGCTCTGAGGGATTGACGCTCGAAAAAATCGGCGCTTTGATGGGTGTTACCCGTGAACGGATTCGCCAGATTCGTGAGCGCGCCTTCGAGAAGCTGCGTGAGTGTCCACAGGGTAAGGCCCTGATGGGCTTCTGGCGCGCGGCCTGAACTAGAGACGTTTCTCAGTAGAATTCGGCCCGGGCAACCGCCCGGGCCTTTTTTGTGCTTTGCCCACTCTGCCTCCCCTGCCTACTGCCCACTGCCGACTAGCACTATCTTTCATCCCGCGACCATGCCAGAGATCGAACTACCGCTTTTTCCCCTTCCCATCGTGGTGTTTCCGGGCACCCCACAGCCTTTGCACATTTTTGAACCCAGATACCGCCAACTGTTGGACGACTGTCTCGCCGGCGACCAACGGTTCGGGCTGACCGTCATCGACGACAACAAACCGCGTGCCGATGGACCCAACCCCGGCAACGTGGGATGTATTATGCGCATTACGTCACACGACAAGCTCTTGGACGGACGATCCAACATCCTCACCGTGGGGGAAGATCGGTATGTCTTGAAACGTCTGGTCCAGCGCGACCGTCTCTATTTCGTCGGCTTGGTGGAGCCGTTCCACGACGTGGTCGATCCCGATCCGGAGCTGTCGTACGCTACCCAACAATTGAAAGCGGCGTTCACGGCGTTCACGAAAGCCTTTCACGAGCTCGTGCCAAGTGCGGATGAGTCCATGGAGCTTCCACAAGATCCGGTGCAACTCTCTTTCCACGTAGCGGCGGCGCTGCCTGCCGATCTCGACACCAAGGTGAGTATGCTTCGTCTCACGTCGACCAAAGTTCGCTTGAACCGCTTGCGTGAACTCATCAAATCGAAGGGCGGAGAGATCGCACGGTGGGCGACGGCAACGCGCTCGGCAAAGCGTAACGGAAAGCCCGAACGCGATCCGGTGTCGGCCGAATGACCATCCCGGCATCAGTGATTCGTGCAGTTGCCGACATCGTCGGCGAGGAGTGGGTACGGCAGGCGATGTCGGAGCTCGAGACTTACGCAAGTGACGCGTTGCCAACACGACGTTCGCGGCCAGGCGCCGTTGTGCTACCTCGAAGTCACGAGGAAGTCGTCGAGGTGGTTCGGGTCCTTTCCGACGACCGGATACCGTTCGTTCCACGCGGTGCGGGAACGGGACTGTCGGGCGGTGCGCTTGCGTCGCACGACGCCGTATGTATCGCACTGACTCGACTCAAACGTATTCACGACGTCGACCCCATCAACCGGCTCGCTGTGGTGGACCCCGGTGTGGTGAACGTGAGGCTTTCCGAAGCGGCAGCCAAGTACGGTCTGCACTACGCACCGGACCCCTCGAGTCAAACGGCTTGCACCATCGGCGGGAACGTGGCAGAGAACGCCGGTGGTCCCCATTGCCTCAAATACGGCGTCACATCCAACCACATTCTTCAACTCACAGTCGTCCTGGCAGACGGCGAGGTCGTAACGCTGGGTTCGCCGGGCGGCGAACCGTGGGGAGCCGACCTAGTGGGACTCTTCGTTGGCAGCGAGGGCATGTTCGGTATCGCCACACGTATCACGGTGCGCCTCACCCCCACTCCTCGAGCCGTCCAAATGTTATTGGCGGACTTCGGATCGGTGCGCGGAGCCGGCGAGGCGGTGTCGGCGGTCATCGCGTCGGGCATCGTGCCGGCGGCCCTCGAAATGATGGACCAAGGATGTGTGCAGGCGGTAGAGGCTTCGATCTACGCCGCCGGCTATCCGACCGACGCGGCCGCGGTGTTACTGGTAGAAGTTGACGGGCACGACGATGCCTCCGTCGCAGCCGAGACCGACGACATCCAACAAATCCTACGCGATCACGGCGCGCGATCGATTCGCGTCGCGACGGAACCCGAGGAGCGCGCTCGTTTGTGGCAAGGAAGAAAAAAAGCGTTCGGGGCTCTCGGACGCGTCAGTCCGGA
This sequence comes from Gemmatimonadota bacterium, assembly GCA_027294815.1. Taxonomy (GTDB): domain Bacteria; phylum Gemmatimonadota; class Gemmatimonadetes; order Gemmatimonadales; family GWC2-71-9; genus B3T1B10. The sequence goes on from JAPULP010000056.1 coordinate 7,789, forward strand.
CCTCGTCGTACAAGACGCGGTTGTTCCGCGCTCCAAACTTCCTGACGTGTTGGAGGAGATTGCGGAGATCGGCAAGAGATACGACGTCACCGTAACGAACGTCTTCCACGCCGGCGACGGCAACCTCCACCCCAACATCAACTTTGACCGCCGCGACCAAGAACAGGCGGCCCGAGTCGAAGCCGCTTCGGCCGCCATCATGCACGCATGCATCGATGCCGGTGGATCCATTACCGGTGAGCATGGCGTCGGTCTCGACAAGTTGCGTTACATGACTTCACTGTTCGATCCCGACACGCTTGCGGCCATGCGCGCGACGCGGCGTGTCTTCGATCCCCGCGAGATCATCAACCCCGGCAAGGTCGTGCCTGTGCACTCGTGCCGGGAGTGGTGGGCCGCGGCATCGACTAGATTTGACGAGGCCGTGGGATGAAGCAACACGAAGACCTGAGCATCGAGAAGCGCCTGCGCGCGTTGATGGGTCCAGAGGCACTCATCGACCGCGATGAGAATGGGCATCCGATCGTGGCGCCTCGTACGACTGCAGCGTGCGGCCTGGTGCTGGAGACGGCCAACGCCGAAGGATGGCGTGTGCGCTTGGCGGGGAACGGGACGTGGAGTCATCAGGAGGGGCCGGCACAGCTCACGCTGTCGTCCAGCGGTCTTGCCGATGTCGCAGAGGTGCACGCATCGGACCTGGTCGCAACCGTCCAAGCCGGTGTCGATCGCGAAACACTCCGCCTGACCCTCGCCGACCAAGGCGCTTGGTGGCCCGTCGATCCTCCTGGAACGCGACGGACGGTGGGCTCCATCATCGCGACGGCTACCTCGGGACCGTTGCGCTCCGGTCTCGGCGGAATACGCGACCACGTGTTAGGGCTCACCGTGGTTACCGCCGACGGTCGAGTCGTGCAAAGTGGCGGTCGAGTCGTAAAGAACGTAGCCGGCTTCGACCTCAACAAACTCGCCACGGGGAGCTTTGGCGCGTTCGGCTTCATCACGCGCGTACACCTTCGCCTACGTACGATTCCCCGAGCCGACCTGACACTCGTCACTCGGGGCGACCGCGATGCGTTGATCCAGATTGCACAAGAGGTCCTCGCCGCGGGGTTCACCCCCCCCGCGCTCGAGCTCATGTCACCCGCCGTCTCCGGTACCGAGCAATGGGTACTCGCTGCGCGACTCATCGGCTCCGACCCGTCGGTGACGGCCGATCGCGCCGGTGTGAAGGGAGCAGGCTCAGCAACGTGGAGCGAGAGCACACCACAAGAGGCAGCGGATTTCTGGCAAGCCGCGTCACGTCATCCGGTAACGCACCCTATCACCCTTCGAATGGGAACGGTTGTCACCGATCTCGACAGGGCAATAGACCTACTGGCTCACCATCTCGACGATGAATCCATTACCGCGAGCATCGCGGCGGGGGCGGTGCGCTGGAGTGGATCGGCGTCGATCGATCGACTGCAACTCTTGAGACATACCGCGGCGCAAATCGAAATGCCTATCACGATCGAGCGAGCACCGTGGAGTGT
>JAPULP010000057.1 GCA_027294815.1 Gemmatimonadota bacterium
AGTCGTTTGCTGGAACTCGGCGGCGGAACCGGTGACGACGCGTTGTTCTTGGCCGAACGAGGGCGAAACGTGGTGCTGACCGACGGCTCCCCGGCCATGGTGGCTCGCGCTGCGGAGAAGGTTCGCGCGGCGGGCTGGCAACACGAGATCGAGACCCGCGAACTCGCATTGGAGCAGCTCGCCGAGGTGGGGAGACGATGGAGCGGGACGCCGTTTGACGGCGCGTACTCGAACTTCGCCGCGCTCAACTGTGTGGCAAGTCCCGCGCAGGTGGCCCGCGGGCTCGCCTCACTCCTCCAACCCAGAGCATCGGTGCTTCTTGTAGTCTTCGGGCGGTGGGCGGTGGGCGAGATCCTGCTGCAGCTCGTGCTGGGAAAACCCCGCGTCGCCTTTCGGCGGTTCGCTCGTGGCGACGTCCCGGCACGGCTCGGTGGGCACAATTTTTTCGTGCGATATCCTTCCGTGGGCGATTTCCGAGCGGCCTTCCTCCCGTGGTTCCGGCTGGCCCGCACCCGCGGGATTGGGGTCTTTGTCCCACCGAGCGCAGCGGAGCCCACTATTTCCTCTTACCCCCGATTGCTTGCTGCCCTCGAGACGGCGGACCGGCTCACCAGCGTGCCCCTTGCGGTCTTTGGCGATCATATCTTGATGCACTTCATCCGCACGAGTGCCCCGGTTGCGAATGCCGAGCACCACGATGGGTAACGAGGTTTCGAACCTTTCCGCTCGGATCCGACGGTTCCGAACGGCGTACGGCGTGCAGCGCGCGTCCGAAGGTCGCGCGATTGAGAAAGTCGACGAACTGCTGACGCTGCCGTACCTAGCTGCCGGTCCGTTGGCCAAGCAGTGGGCCGTGCGCGCCCGGACGTTCGACCGGTTCGTCCGGACTATCCTGGACGAGCGCGCGAAAGAAGTCGCTTCCCGACCAGTCACCGTACTCGACCTGGGCGCCGGCAGCGGGTGGCTGTGCTACCGGGTCGTGCGGGCAGGACACCGCGCCATCGCGATGGATTTTCGTACCGACGCAGTCGACGGCCTCGCGGCCGGCAAGGCGTACCACGCACACGTACCGAGGCGTTTTAGCCGCGTGGCTGCTTCCTTCGACGGCATTCCGCTGGGCGCGGCTAGCGTGGACATTGCGGTGTTCAACGCCTCGCTCCACTACACCCTTGATCTCGTCGCCGTGATCCGGGAGTCATGTCGAGTCGTCACGTCGGGGGGGCGCATCGCCATCTTGGACTCGCCCTTTTACGCGAATGCGAGCGCCGGCGAAGCCATGATCGAGGAGAAGCGGCGCACCGGCGCCATGACCTTCGGTGATCGAGCCAACGACCTTCTCGGCCTTCCTTTTCTCGAATACCTCACGCAGGAGCGCCTCGACAACGCGGTGGTCGGCTTGACGTGGCATCGCCATCGAGTGCGCTACCCGCTTTGGTATGAGCTGCGCCCGCTCGTCGCGCGGCTCAAACGGCGCCGCCCTCCGTCACGGTTTGATTTGTGGGAGGCACGGGTGCCATGATCGTACTTGTAAATCCTCGCGCCACCAAGCCCAAGAACCGGCGCTTCCCCCTCTCAATCATGTCACTTGGCGCCATGCTGCCCGAGGGACAGTCGTGGGCGATCGTCGATGGCCACCTGCCCGGTGTCGACATTGCCGACGAGGTTGCCGCGTTGATTGACGCTCACGCCCGTACCGCCGATCCCGTCTCCCTGGTAGCGATGACGGTGATGCCGGGTCCTCAACTCGGGTGCGCCGTGCCCGCTGCCCGCCGGCTCAAACAGCGGTACGCCGACATCCCGATCGTATGGGGTGGGTACTTCCCGAGTTTATATCCCAGTCCGGTTCTGAACGCGCCATACGTGGATTGGGTCGTGCGCGGCCAGGGAGAACAAACGTTCCTGGAACTGCTCGAGGTGGTGGACGGCCAACGAGATCCGAAATCCGTTGACGGCCTCGCCTTCCGCGACGATGAGGCCGATTGGATTGGGCGCGAACGGACGTGGCTTCCGCCGGACGCCTTCCCCAATCCCCCCTACGAGAAAATCCCGGTCGATGAGTATATCCACCCGACACAGCTGGGGCACCGCAGTGCCGTCTACCAAACGTCTATTGGCTGCCCGTATTCCTGCAACTTCTGCGGAGTCATCGCGGCGTACGGAAGCCGGCAGACGGTCGAGGCACCTTCGCGGTCCGAAGAAAACCTGCGCTATCTCGTGGACAATCACGGCGTGGATTCGATTCATTTCTATGACAACAACTTCGTCCTCAAGGAAGAGGTCACGCGGGAGCTGTGCGAGCGATTGCTGCCGCTCAAGCTCTCGTGGTGGTGTGAGGCACGCATCGACGCCCTGTTGCGACTCTCGGACAGCACGTGGGACCTCCTGCGGAAGTCCGGGCTGAAGATGGTCTTCCTGGGCGCGGAGTCGGGTTCGAATGCCGTGCTGAAGAGGATGTCCAAACACCTCACAACGGACAAAACCCTCGCGGTGGCTGAGAAAACGCGCGCCTACGGCATCATTCCGGAGTTTTCCTTTGTATTCGGGGACCCTGTGGATCCGGAAGGCGGCATCGACGAAACGCTTGGGTTCGTGCGTCGCCTCAAGAGCGTGAACCCCGCGATGGAATTGGTCACCTATTTTTATACACCCACTCCCCAGCGCCGGGGCACATTCGGGAACGTGGATCCGCTGGCCGGCACTCCGTCCACGCTCGAGGAATGGACCGAGCCCAAGTGGCTCGGCTGGATGACGCACGAGGACCCTAACCTGGCATGGTTGCCACGGGAACTCAAAGCCCGCGTGGAAGACTTCGA
>JAPULP010000058.1 GCA_027294815.1 Gemmatimonadota bacterium
GACGCGAACACTTCGGGCGCACCGCCGCGTCCCGTGTACAGTCCCGCGATGACCGGCACGAAGAAGCTGAGACCCACCCGGGAGTAAAAGAACTTCAGCGGCGTAATCACCGCATCCGAGACGATCGCCATCCCCACGGCCACCACCCCTCCGAGCACCGCCGCGAACCGCGCCACGAGCAACACGCGCCGATCCGATGCGTCGGGATTGATGAACCGCCGATAGAGATCCTGAGACATCGACGTCGCCAACATGAACAGGATGGCATCCGCCGAGCTGATGTCCGCCACAAACAACGCGCCGAGGCCGATCGCCCCGACGATCAGTGGAAGGTCGGACCGCAACAGCATCGGCAATGCTAGGTTGGGATCGGTCAAACCGGGATGCTGCAGGCGCGCGATCATGCCCAACACGGCGGGAGCGAACGCAAAGATCAACAACGCGCCGGCACAAATGCCAACGCCGAGCCTGATCGATCGGGCGTCGCGGGCGCCATAGATTTTTTGCAGCAATCCCGGCGACACGATGAAGTTGGGCACCAGCAGCGCCATCAACATCCACCCGGCGCCGCCGCCGTCAAAAAAGTTGAAATAACCTTCTCCCACGGACGGCTCGAGCGCTCTGAGGCCGGACCACCCACCAGCCACTTGCAACCCCAACACCACCGCCAACGCGAAGCCGATCAAGAGCACAATGAGCTGCACCAGGTTGATCAACGCAGCCCCACGTAGTCCCCCCGCGGTGAAGTAGGTCGTGGTGACGATACCTCCGAGCAGCAACGCCGGCGTCCGGGGAAACCCGACAACGACCTCGAGCACGACCGCGAGGGCGATCAACTGCCCGGCGAGGATAGCAGGGGTCCCGACCCACAGCATCGCGGTCATCGCGCCGCGCACAGCCGTCCCGTATCGGCGTTCCAGAAAATCGCCGACGGTATAGAACCCGTGCTCCGCCGCCATGCGGTGAATCCGTGGCCCCACCCAGAACGCCAGAACGAACGTGCCAATAGCCGCGGAGCCCACCCACCACCACGCGCTCAGCCCAAACTCGTAGCCCAGGCTTGCGGCCCCCACCGTGCTCCCCGCCCCGAGGTTGGCGGCCATCACGGTAGCGAAGAGCAACGTGGGGCTGAGCGATCGCCCCGCAACGAAGAAACCGCTGCTGGTGCGAACCAACCGGCCGATCCATAGCCCAAACAGAATGAGCACCGCCGAATAGGCGATGATCACCGTGAGATGCAGGTTCATCGATTAGCGGCTGCTGAGATCCCGAACCGCCGGATACCCGGGAATCCCCTCGGCGGCGCGCACCGCCCGCAGGATCGCCTCGGCGACCACATCGGCCACCAAGGCCCCAATCAGGAGCACCCCGGCCGGCCCCTCGTACTCCCCGGTGGCGAGCGAGAAGATGGCGTCTCCGTCCGACGGGGTGTGGACGGGGTAGATGGCCCGGGCGAAGCCGTCGTGGGCCATCTGGGCGATTTTGTTCACCTGGGCGTTGTCCAGCCGGGCGTTGGTGGCAACGACCGCGAGCGTGGTGTTCTGGCCGTCGCTCCGCCTGCCAACCAGCCCACGGCGAAGGGCCTCCCGCACGTCGGCCAGACCCCGACCGTCGGCGGTGCGCGCACCGGCCACCACGTCACCCGTATTGGGATCGATGACATCGCCCACCGCGTTCACCACCACCAGAGCCGCCACGATCAAGCCGCTGGGAAGCTCCCGCGCCGCGGAGCCGACGCCGGCCTTCATCGCACGTCCCGAGCCGAGCAGCTTACCCACCGTGGCTCCTGCGCCCGCGCCGACATTGCCTTCGATAACCGGACCGACGTTGGCAGCCTCGGCAGCTCGGTAACCACATGCGGCCGTGGGCCGCACGTCCGGCCTTCCTCCCACCTCCAGGTCGAACAGTATGGCACCCGGGACGATCGGGATGCGGGCAACCCCTACGTCGAATCCGATGCCACGTTCCTCGAGATAACGCATGACTCCGTCGGCAGCCGCCAACCCGAACGCGCTCCCGCCGGATAACACGACGGCATGGACACGTTGAATCGAGTTTACGGGATCCAACAGATCGGTTTCTCGCGTTCCCGGCGCGGCGCCTCGGACATCACCGCCCCCTACCGCACCGTCCTCTATCACTACGACGGTGCAGCCGGTTGGCCGCTCGGAAAGTGTGTAGTGCCCAACCTTGATGCCGGGAATCGACGTGAGACCGCCACCCTGGCGGGCGGACGCTGGCACGGGCGCAATGAACGCCGCGCAAACGGGAATCACCCACCAGCGATGCGATTGTCTTGTCATGGCGATTCACCTCAGTCAAGCCACAGCCGCCAACGCCGATACTCGATCATGCCGGCTGTCTCGGGCCCTCCACGCGTCACCCAATATGTGTGACCTAGGACCGATGACGGTAACATAACGGACAATGTCCCACCGGATTCGCAATTTGAACTGTCAAATCAGCACACCGGTGCCGGCGTCGAGGACAAAGCAAAAAGCATGCAACCCGTTGGCGACAAATGGTTTATATTGGATTGGGCAGGCTCTGGGAACAATGGCACGGTTCTGGCTGCTATAATGGATGTGGGTGATGGGACTTCAACGCCTGGCCTCGGCCAGTAGCAGGGAGGGACCAATGACTGGATGCAAAGATTCAAACACGGCACTGCCGGTGAGCGACATTGACGCTCGTCTGGGCAACCTCGTGCCCGAAGTGGTGAGCTTGCTCCAGCGCATTACCTCCGTCGAGCCTGCCGTGACGTACGAAGCGGGAACGAATGTGAAATTCACGAGCGAGTTGTCGTTCCCCGACGGCATCGGCGAAGGTGAGATTGCCGCGGAGTTGTTTGTGTACCGCGACGCGGTGCGTTTGGACCTACACCTCGAACACAACCGGGTATTCGCGACGGGCAACGATACGCCGTCTGAGCGTCGCTGCTACCTCAACGATTACGTCGCGTCGGTAACGCTCGACGCCGACCAAGAATCACTCCCCAACGATTTCGTTCGCGGCGTCGTTGCCGGAGTCGCCGCCGCACGCGATGCGGTTCGCCGTCACAATCGGCGGGCGAGCCTGCCTTGGCATGCGATTCGGGTTGCCGTTCGGGAACCCGAGTTTGTCGGATAAGTTCGCTTTAATCGCACACGATAAAGCCGGATCGCTCAGCGGTCCGGCTTTTTTTGTCGTCCCGCTAACAAAAGTCGTCCAGGACCTGTCGGATTACTAGGAGATTGGTGACCCGGATTACTGGCGGAGCCCGCCGGTCAGCGCCACATTGAAATGAAGGCGTGAAGGCGCGTCCAACATGAACGTCCTGAAAAAGCCACCGGTTTAACGCCGTCGCTCTGAGGGCGTCCCCAGTGAGAGACAAGCCGACGAACCCTATGGCACCGGAAAGAAGTGGCCGTCGAAGGACTGTGAATCTTAAGTAGATAAGCCACATGGACTTACGGCGGTGTCATGCACAATGGCAGCGCCCCGCGACGCCGCGGTTCAAAACTTGCTTCGTTGGGATAGATGAACAGTCGCCGGCACAGGAAACCCGCCGCTTGAGGCGGAACCGGCACGGTTGAGATGCGGTTACACAGGCATCGGGCAGACGGGTCCCCAAGTATACGTCCCCGCGCCCGAGCAACTCTAGGTCTTGAGGATTACGCTATGGGTCGCAGTTCCCGCGGTGCTTTATCCACGTCGTTAGGCTTGATCATCGTCTTGAGTGGAGTGGAAGTGCAGCCGGCCGACGCGCAATACTTCGGTCGGAACCAGGTGCAATACGAGAACTTCGATTTCGAAGTTCTCCAAACGGAACACTTCAATATCTACTTTTACGAGGAAGAGCGTGAGGCCACCGAACTGGCCGGCATCCTTGCAGAGCGCTGGTACGCGCGCCTTTCGCGTCTCCTGAATCACAGGCTCCGAGGTCGGCAGAACATCATCTATTACGCGAGCCATCCGCACTTTAGGCAAACGAACGCTATCGGCGGCGCACCCGGTGAAGGCACGGGAGGGGTAACCGAAGTCTTCAAACGGCGTATGGTGTTGCCGTTCGCCGGCCCGTTGGCCGAGACCGACCACGTGCTGGGGCACGAGATGGTCCACGCGTTCCAGTTCGACATGACCGGACAGGGCAAAACGGTCAGCGAGACAACCATACCCATGGCGTTGCGATTGCCCCTGTGGTTCATCGAGGGAATGGCGGAATACCTCTCGGTGGGACCGGCAGATCCGCACACGGCCATGTGGATTCGGGATGCCTTGCAGAATGACCGTCTCCCCACTATCGGGCAACTCTACGACCCTCGGTACTTCCCCTATCGATTCGGTCAGGCGTTCTGGGCGTACGTCGCCGGTCGCTGGGGCGACGACGTGGTTGGCCGCATACTCAACGCGGCGGGGCGCACGGGAAGCGCCGAAGCGGCGTTGCAGATGGTGCTGCGGGTACCGGTGGATTCGTTGGTGGATGAGTGGCACGAATCCATTCGTCGCGCCTACGAACCGGTTCTTGAAGGCACACGCACGGCGTCTGATTTCGGCACGCCGCTCCTGACGGCGGAAAACTCCGGCACCATCAACACGGCCCCGGCCTTGAGTCCCGACGGCGAGAAGGTGGTGTTCCTCTCCGAAAGAGATCTCTTTGCCATCGAAATGTTCTTGGCGGATGCCAATACGGGTGAGATCGAGCAGAAACTCGTAAAGACCGCACTCGACCCCCACCTCGAGAGTTTGCAATTCCTCAACTCCGCCGGAGCGTGGAGTCCGGACGGCACCCAATTCGTGTTTGGGGCAATCTCGAAAGGGCAGCCGCTCATTTCGATCATGGATGTGCGGGGCAACACGATCCGAGAGGCGTTCTTCGACGACCTCGGTGA
>JAPULP010000059.1 GCA_027294815.1 Gemmatimonadota bacterium
GATGGCGGCGTCGGTCTGGATCATGTCGACGTACACACCGGGTTGACCTCGAGAGGGGAGGAGGTTGCGCCCCACCGCGCTCACAACACCGGCGGACACGCTGGGTTCTGAGTTTCCCAGCAGGTACGAATACGGGTTCCCGATGGCCAGCAACCACTCTCCGATGGCCAGATCGCGGCTCGATCCAAGCGGTGTGGTCGGCAAGCCTTCCGCATCGATTTTGATGACGGCGATGTCTGTGAGGGGATCTTCTCCCAAGAGCCGGGCCGGATAATCGGTTCCGTCACTCGTCGTGACGATAATTTGCTCGGCGCCCTCGGTAACGTGCTGGTTGGTGATGACGATACCGTCTTCCGAGATGATGAATCCCGATCCAACCCTTTCCACCAACGGCTCGAACTCCCGAGGCATGAACATGTCGAACACAGACCGCCGGGCCACTCGTCGCTGCCGCCGAATGATGTTCACGCTGACGACGGCGGGGCTGACTCGTGCGGCCGCGTCGACGATGGCGGATCGCCTCGCCGCGGTGACGGCATCGTTTAACCGCCGCCGAGTCGTATCCTGGCGGACGATGGATGCGATGGGAGTGGGAGTGTCGAGGGCACGGGTATCCAGACGTGTGTCGGCATCGGCACATCCGACGACCAACGCGAGCGCAAAGACTGTGATCAATGTTCTCCGTTCTATCGATCGATGACGAATGCGTTGACGCGTTTCAATTCGTCGTGCGGGTACAGCGCCCCCAGCATGTACAGCCCATGCGGTGGGGCAGGCGGGCTCGCTTCGGCGTTGTTGGTCGCTTCCAATAGGGCCGAAATGTCGCTCATCGGCCGCCTGGTTCGCGCCACGTCGACCATCGCTCCCACCATGAACCGGACCATACGATGCAAGAAGCGATCGGCCTCGACGTCAAAAATAAACCCTTCCCGGTCCGGTCGCTCGCGCCATTCGCAGTTCTCGATCTTGCAGCGATAGTGGGGTTTCTCTTGTCCTACGCTGGAAAAGGGGCGGAAGTCGTGCTGCCCGCGGAAGAGTCGCGCCGCCTCTCCGAGCGCATCGAGATCGACAGGCTCGCCCAACGCCCATTCGTAGGGGCGTCGGAACGGCGAGACCGCTGCCGCATCGCACCCGATGACGAACCGGTACCGGCGTGCCGAGGCGTGCCTCCGGGCGTGGAATCCCGCCGGGGCCGAACCGAGATCCGCGATCCACAGGTCGGGCGGTGTGACCGCATTCAACGCCCGCCGGAGATCGTCCGGGGACCAGTGGTCGGGAGCTTCGAAGCTGACGACCTGACCCAGCGCATGGACGCCGCTGTCGGTGCGGCCGGCCGCGTGGGTGACCACACGACGCCCCACGAGTTGCTTCAACCCGTCCTCCAACACGCCCTGTACCGTCCGGTCGCTTGGCTGTCGCTGCCAACCGGCAAACCCCCCGCCTACGTATTGTAGGATTGTGTAAAAGGACGTATCCGCCATGTGGGAGGAAACTACAGGTGTGTTCTCCTATCCACAAGCGCCACAATGACTTGCGTGCAGGTGGACGGGTGCCTCGGCGAGCCTCAGTACTTTCGAATCACGCCGACTACGATGCCCTGAATCAGGACGTCATCCTCGTGGGCACGGATCGGTGCGACCTTGTCATTGGCGGGTTGGAGACGAATCCAGCCGTCGGCCTCACGATAGAAACGTTTCACCGTGACGGAGGTCCCGTCGATCAGCGCAATCACCATCTCGCCGTTCTGAGCGGTGTTGCGGCTGTGGACCACCACCAGGTCACCGTCGTCGATGTGCTCGTCAATCATTGATTGTCCCTCGACCTTCAGCACGTAGCTGGATCCTCGCTTCGGGATCAGGTCGTCGGGGACGGCGATGGACTCGGGTACGGCAACGGCCTCGATCGGGACACCGGCAGCCACGCGACCCAGGAGGGGGAGCTCGGTTGCCTTTGCCTGTCCGGGCTCGGGAGCGACCTCGATGGAGCGGCTCTCGTTGTGATTTCGACGGATGAACCCCTTGTGCTCCAGGTTGGTGAGGTGCTCGTGCACCGTCGCCAAGGAGTTGAACGAAAAGTGCTGGGCTATCTCCTCGAACGACGGAGCGTATTGGTGTTCCTCGATATACGCGGTGAGATATTCCAAGATCTCCCGTTGCCGCTTGGTCACAGGCATGGGGCCTCCTCAGGACCGAAGGTAATCCGAACCCATTATACCCGAACACACCCCGAAATGCAATATGGACGACCCGTTAGGCACCGCCGGCAGCGAGAGCAGGGGGAGTCGCGTCGAACTCTGCGTGTGAGGATGCGACCGGGCGCACAGCGAGGTTGGGGCAGGGGTTACAAACTGAATAGATGGTGCTCGAAACGTGGACGGTGAAACGATCGATCGCTCACGCGCCAAGCGCGACGGGGGTGATCACTCTTGGGCCGCATTATATTGTACGGCGTCCGAGATCCAAGGATCGGATGTCACGATTCGGAGCGTCGCAACCGTTCATAGTGGAGCGGTGTGGAGATCCTCGAGCCTGCGGGCCTGGAGGAGGCTAAGCGTGTCTGCGCCAAACCAGCCCGGCGGGCAGCAGTCCGTCGCCGCCGACCAAAAGGCGGTCGAAGATCTCATGCAAACCCTCTCCAAGGGAATGCGGGCCATCCAGCTCTATCTCCCCAACAACCCCATGTATGGACAGGCGTGCAACAATGTCGCGGCGGCCTTCGCAGCCGTGTGGCAGTTGACGGACGAACTCCATTTCGTCGTGACCAATTCGGAATTCCGGTGGAAAGATCAAACGGTTTACACCGAGTCGAACGAAACCGAAAGCATCGCGTGGATCCTCTACAAAGATGGCGTCCGATCGATCACCCTGTCCCCCGGTATCGAGGAGGGCGAGGCAATCCGGTTCCTCGAAGTGGTAAATCGCGTTCGGACGCTTCCTCCGGAAGCGGGGGACGATCTGGTGACCTTGCTGTGGGAAGAGGAATTTGATTACCTGGCGTGCGTCGCCTCTGAAGTCGGCGACGAGGGGGAACCGCTGGAGGGGTCGGGTGGGGGAGGTGCCGCGGTGCCGGCCGAGGACATTCGGGAAGAAGTTCAGCGGCAGATGGCGGGGGTCGCACAAGAAGAGCAGGCAAATGAGTTTGTTTCCGTCGACGATCTCGACTCGTCCTTGTATCAGCTGGAGCCGAAGGAGATCGCGTATCTCAAGAGCGAACTAGCGCGCGAGTACGACCAGGATCTCCGAACCAACGTTCTCGCGATTCTCTGCGACATCCTGGAATTCCAAGCGAACGCCGACATCAGGTCCGAGGTGCTCACGATTCTCGGGAGCTTCGTGCCCCACCTTTTGGCGGCGGGCGATTCCGATTCGGTCATCTATGTGCTGCGGGAAACGCAGGCGATTCGCAAGCGGGCGAAGGACCTCACCGAGGAGCAGGTGACCACTTTGGAACAATTACCTGCGCG
>JAPULP010000006.1 GCA_027294815.1 Gemmatimonadota bacterium
CAGCCCGGACAGTTGATTGATCACCATCAACAGCAATCCCAATCCCAGCCGCGAGCGGTGGACCCATATGAGCCCCCTCGCTTCTTGCCAGACGTTGGAGAGCTTGATCTTCGGTTTCTTCTGATCCGCCATCAACCAGCCTTTCGGACGTGGGTGCGGTCAGGAATCTAATGGGTCGCGTGGCAGAGGAGGCAGGAGAGGCAGTGGAGGCAAAGACGCACAGGGGCACAGGGGCACGGGGGCAGAGCCGCCCGATTTCAGATGCTAGATTCTAGAAGCTAGATTCTAGATTGATTTGATCGGACGAATCAAAATTCCACAAAATCTAGAATCTAGAATCTAGAATCTAGAATCTCGAATCTGAAATCATTCAGACCGCAACGACACCATCGGGTCCACCCGGCTGGCGCGGCGCGCGGGCAGATATGTCGCGGCGACGGCAACCACACCCACCACCAGCGGCACCGTCACGAACGTGGCGAAATCGGTGCTCCCGACCCCGAACAACAAACTTCCCAAAGCACGGGTCAAGAAGAGCGACGCGCCGATTCCGACGGCGACTCCAATGCCCGCGAGTACGAGGCCCTGCCCCACGATTTGCTTCATGACGTCGGCCGTGCTGGCGCCCAGAGAAATCCGCACTCCGATCTCGTGGACACGTTGGCTCACGGCGTAGGACATCACGCCATAGATGCCGATTGCGGCCAACGCAATGGCGATGCCCGCGAACAGCCCGAGCAACAGCATGTTGAACCGTGGTTGTGCCACCGACGCCGACAGACGATCTCGGATCGACGATACGCCGAACAGCGGCAGATCTGCATCGATGGTATGCACTACCTGCTGCACAAGGGGCAAGACGGTTTGAGGCTCGTTGGTCGTACGTATGACTAAAGTGAACGCACCAAACACTATTTGGCGGATGGGAGCATACCATCCCTGACGCGTGTCATTACTCAGGCCCCTGAACTTCACGTCGGCCGCCACACCAACGATCTCGCGCGAGACCCCCCAAAATGAGATCCGTTGTCCCACCGGATCTTCATCGGGAAAGTGCCGTCGCGCAAACGTCTCATTGATGATCACCACGTCAGGGGCATCGGCTCGGTCCGTTTCGTTGAAGCTCCTTCCGCGAACGATCGGGATTCCAACTGTACTGAAATACTCGTGACTCACGGGATTGATACGGGCCTCTTCCTGCTCTCCCGCCGTGACCGGTGGACGACCGTCGACCGTGAAACGGCTGGTCCAACCGGGGTTCAGCGGATGATGCACCGCGAGGGCCACTGCCTCCACGCCGGGAAGCCGTGCGATCCCGTCCTTGACCTTTCGGTGAAAGCCCATGACCTCAGCAAAATCGGAACTTCCGAACGCCTGAGGATAGCGCGCGGCGGGAAGTTGGACGTTGGCCAACAACACGTTTGTCTCCGTGAAGCCGGGGTCTACCTGTTGCAGCTGCCAAAACGTTCTGATCAGGAGACCGGCGCCCGTGACCAGCATGACCGCCAAGGCCACTTCGGTCACCACGAGAAAGCGCCTAGCACGGTGTTTCCCACCCCCCACCGGTGCTCGGGCGCCTTCCTTCAACGTAGCCTGAAGATCGGGATTCGACGCTTGCAACGCCGGTATGATGCCGAAGAGCAAACCGGTACCGACCGAGACGAGCATCGCAAACGACAACACCCGCGCGTCGATCGTCACGTTCGCAAGCCTCGGCAGCGTGGCCGGGCCTAACGCGATCAAGCCACGGACGCCGACAAAGGCAAACAACAAGCCAACGACTCCCCCGCCGATCCCTACCGTCACACTTTCCGTGAGAAACTGTCGCAACAGCCGTCGTCGATCTGCGCCGAGCGCCGTTCGAAGTGCTACCTCACGTTCGCGGACCGTGGCACGAGCAAGGAACAGGTTCGCCACATTGACGCAGGCTATGAGCAACACAAAACCGACGGCGGCCAACAGGACGATTAGTGCAGGACGCACGCTGCCGACGGTCGCGTCCATCAAGGACTGCACCCACATGCCGCGTCCCTGGTTGTCATCGGGATACTCTTCCTCGAGAGCTACGGCGATCGACGTCACGTTGGCTTGCGCCCGCTCGATAGAGGCTCCGTCAGCGAGACGCGCTATGATGCGGAAATTGTGGTTACCTCGCGGCCGCGAGGTGGGCCCGATCTGCAGCGGACTCCACGCACGAACTGTATTGGCCGGATAGGCGAAGTCCCGTGGCATGACACCGATGACCTCAACCGACACGCCCTCGATCGTGAGCTGACGGCCTATGATGCCTTCGTCGGAGCCGAAGCGGCTCGTCCAGAGTTGATGACTCAACACAATCACCGGAGTGCCACCCACAACATCGTCCTGTACGTCGAAGACGCGCCCAAGCAACGCCGTAGCACCAAGCATCGGGAACAACTGATGGGAGGTGGAGACGACGGTAATCTGCTGCGGCTCGTTGTCCGGCCCCGTAAGCGTCCCTCGACGAACTTCCCAGGCCGCAGCCGCCTCGAACACCTCTTGCCGCTCGAGCAGATCGAAGTAGTCGGGTCCCGAAAACCATTCCAGCTGCGTTCCCCTCAGCCGGTCGTTCTGCCACACCATCACAAGCCGATCGGAATCGTCGTATGGCAACGGACGCAACAACACCCCGTCAACAACGCTGAAGATCGCCGCGTTGGCGCCGATGCCGAGGGCAAGGGTCAACATGACCGTGGCCGCGAATCCCGGGTTTCTGAACAAGGAACGAATCGTGTACCGAAGATCATACAAGAGGTCTGACATTTTGCTGTCTCCTTGGCGTCCCTCGTCGACCATCATGAGCTCGCGGCACTCGGAGCGAATTTTCCTGTAGTCGCCGAACAGACTTTTGGCCTCGCGGCGCGCGACGATCGGCGCGACACCAGTCGCTTCGAGGTCGCGAGCCCGCATTTCCACGTGATAGGCGAGTTCGCCGTCGATCTCCTGCTGGACGGATTGCCGCCGTAATGCTGCACGGAGACGAACCCACACCTCCGCCCAACGAGATGGTTTGTCGAACCTGAACATCACGAGCCGAGAATCTTCCCCACCGCCGTCTCGAAGTCTTTCCACTCGGATCGTTCGCGCTCGAGCTGGCTTCTCCCCGCACGCGTCAACCGGTAGAACTTCGCCCGGCGGTTGTTCTCGGTTGTCCCCCACTCCGCCTTCAGCCAACCCCGCCGTTGCATGCGGTACAGAGCCGGATACAACGAGCCCTCCTCAACGGTCAGCTGGGCGTCGGTGAGTTCCTGGATGCGACGCCCGATGGC
The DNA here is from genome assembly GCA_027294815.1 of Gemmatimonadota bacterium. Classification (GTDB taxonomy): domain Bacteria; phylum Gemmatimonadota; class Gemmatimonadetes; order Gemmatimonadales; family GWC2-71-9; genus B3T1B10. The sequence continues at coordinate 3,291 of JAPULP010000006.1, forward strand.
ATAGCCGTTCATGGCGTCCCGCTCCAGGAGCTTCATGACCAACAGTTCGAGGGTGCCGTGAAGACGCTCGGGATTGCCTGGTGACATATCACATCCCCTTAGACTATCTAGGCGACTGTGGTTGGACGCGAGTCCGGCAGGTTTTGTTCGAGCCCCACCGAAACCTCTTCCATTCGATTATCTAGGGAATGGTAGGCCCGCTCCCTTAGATTGTCAAGGGAAGTGTTCTAACACCGGCACGAGCACTACATAAAAACAGGGTGTAGGAAGTAGGTTGTAGGGTGTGGAAGACGCAGGTTTGAATTGGTCCCGACACCCGACACCCGACTCCCGACACCCGACACCCAACACCCAACACCTAACACCTAACACCTAACACCTAACACCTAGATGCCCGATCCGTTTCCCACTAAAGAACTCGTCCGCATCATCTACGAACGCGGTGTCCAACTCCTGCGGTCCGACAAGGGATGGCTGATCCCGTCCTCGGAGCGGCTCCAGCACGTGGAAAATCCCGAGGACATCGAGAGATCGTTGGGCGTGCAA
>JAPULP010000060.1 GCA_027294815.1 Gemmatimonadota bacterium
CCCCGCGCCACGTCGCGTTGCTGCATCGCGTGCAACAGGGTAGTCAGGATGCGGGCGCCGCTGGCTCCGATCGGATGTCCCAGCGCCACCGCGCCCCCGTTCACGTTCACACGATCCCAATCCCATTTAAGCGCTTTGCCGTCAGCGAGTGCCTGTACGGCGAACGCCTCGTTCGCTTCGATGAGATCGTAACCGTCGATATCGGTGCCGTCCTTCTTCATGAGGTTCTGCACCGCAACGATGGGGGCGAAAAACAGGTCGCGCGGCTCCCCACCTCCAGTTGCGTAGTTACGCACGTACGCCAGGATCTCGAGACCGTGGGCCTCGGCAAACGCCTGCGACGCGACGACCAACGCACTCGCGCCATCGTTCAATCCCGGGGCATTCCCAGCGGTGACGGTCCCGCCTTTCTCAAAGGCCGGCCGCAGTTTACCGAGGGCCTCGAGTGTGGTGTCCTTTCTTGGTGCCTCGTCGGTCTTCACCACGATCGTTTCTTTACGGCCCTCAATCTCCACGGGCACGATCTCGGTCGAAAAGCGGCAGTGCTCGATGGCGTCGATCGCTTTGCGATGACTCTCCACCGCGAACTCGTCCTGCTCCTCTCGACTGACCTGCGCCTTCTCAGCCGTATATTCAGCGTGGCTTCCCATATGGCAATCGCCGAACGAGCACCACAGGCCGTCGTGGATCAGACCATCCGTCAACTGCTGATGGCCGAACTTGATCCCGTCGCGCATTCCCCACACGTAGTGCGGGGTATTCGACATCGATTCCATTCCACCGGCGATCACGCAGTGCGCGTCGCCGGCTTTCACGGCTTGGGCTGCCAGCATCACGGCCTTGAGACCCGAACCGCACACTTTATTGACCGTCAACGACGGCACTAGCCCCGGGATACCCGCGTGCACCGCTGCCTGCCGGGCCGGCGCTTGACCTTCCCCGCCCTGGAGGACGTTACCCATGATGACCTCGTCCACCGCCCCGACCTCGATACCGGCCCGAGTCACTGCTTCCCGGATGACGATCGATCCAAGCGCCGTCGCCTGGAGCTTCGCCAAGCCGCCCAAATACCTGCCAATGGGCGTCCGTGTAGCACTCAGGAGAACCGGCGTTGTTTGACTATTTGACACGATTCACCTGGTCTTGGCTCGATTAGAGAGCGGCATGCCCGGCGCCGGCATGGTCGGAGGGACATGCTGGTCCGGAAAGGAAAGTTAAACGGGTGGTCCCTGCCCGCTCAACCGGCTGGAGACAGCCTATGTTCCTGGATCTGAGTGACGACCAGGGCGACGAAGGCGTCCACCGGCATGATTTCCTGTTTCTTCCCCACGCCACGCACCCGCACAGCGACCGTGCCGTCTTCCACCTCGCGTTTGCCGACAACGGCCATGTAGGGGACCTTCATGATCTCGCCGTCGCGAACGCGGTAATTCAGGGTTTCGCTCCGGTCGTCGACGCTCGACCGAATCTTCGCGGCCCGCAAACGCTGGTGGATTTTCTCGGCATGGGGGGCCAACTCGTCGGTAATCGGAATCACCCGCACCTGTTCCGGCGAAATCCAGACCGGGAACGCGCCGGCAAAGTGCTCGATCAACATGCCCACGAACCGTTCCATGGTACCGTATATCGCGCGGTGAATCATCACGGGCCGATGCGGCTTGTTGTCCGAACCCACATACTCCAGCTCGAACCGCTCCGGTAGCTGATAATCGAGCTGGATCGTCGCTCCCTGCCACTCTCGGCCGATGGCATCGCGGATTTTGATGTCGATCTTGGGACCGTAGAACGCCCCACCGCCCTCGTCGATGCCGTAGCTGATATTCCTTCGCTCGAGCGCACCGTGGAGCGCTTTCTCCGCAACGTCCCACGACTCGTCGTCCCCGATTTTCTTCTCGGGGCGCGTTGCGAAATCCAGTCGGTACTCGAGGCCGAACGTATCGCCCAGCACGTACTCCGTTAGATCGAGCATGCCGTAAATCTCGTCCTCGATTTGGTCCTCACGGCAGAAGACGTGCGCGTCGTCCATGGTGAGGCCCCGGACACGCAACAGACCGTGGAGTGTTCCCGAGCGCTCGTTACGATAGACGCTGGCTACCTCGGCCAGCCGCACGGGCAGCTCGCGGTACGATCGCTGGCGCGCGGCATAGATGAGCGTGTGCATCGGACAATTCATCGGCTTGATGCGATACCGCACGTTCTCGGCGTCGCCGGACGCCGCGGCCATCGCCGGGAATTGGGCGTCCTCGTACAGCGGCAGATGACCGGACCGTTCGAAGAGGCGTTCGCGCGTTACGTGAGGCGTGTACACCAGTTCGTACCCACGCTTCAAGACCTCGTCCTCGATGAAACGACGCAGCTCGAATTGGATCGTGGCCCCACGGGGATGCCAGAGGATCTGCCCCGACCCCACGTCGTCTTGAATACTGTACAAATCGAGCTGTTTGCCGATGACCCGGTGATCGCGCTTGCGGGCCTCTTCGAGACGAACCAGATACTCGTCCACATCCTTCTTGCTGAACCACGCGGTGCCGTAAATGCGCTGCAGCATCTGGCGTCGCTCGTCTCCCCGCCAATACGCACCGGCGGCGTGCAGCAGCTTGAAGTGTTTCAAGCGACCGGTCGCTGGGATATGCGGACCGCGGCACAGATCCACGAAAGGACCGTCGGTATATACCGAGATGATCTCGTCGTCCCCCAGCTCCGCGAGACGTTCGAGTTTCAGCGGATCGTCCTTGAAGTGTTCTTCGGCCTGGCCTCGATCGACTTCCTCACGCACGAACGGAAAGTCCTCCTTGACGACGTCGTGCATGCGAGCTTCGATGGCCTCGAGATCCTCGGGCGTGAACGGCCGTTCCACCTCGAAGTCGTAATAGAACCCATCCCGAATCGACGGGCCGAATCCGATCTTGGCGTCCGGATAGAGTTGCCGCACCGCCGTGGCCATGACGTGCGCAGCCGAGTGCCGCAAGACGTCCAACGCTTCCGGTTGCTTTTCGGTGAGGATTTCTATAGAGACGTCGTCGCTGATGGGACGGCTCAGGTCCCACACCTCGCCGTCCACCTTCGCCGCCAAGGCCGCGCGTGCGAGCCTCGGCCCGATCCCCTCGGCCACCTGGAGCGCGGTCGACCCGGACGGCACCTCTCGAACCGAACCGTCCGGGAGACTCAGTGAGATGGACTGGGTCATCCGAGTCCGGGGAGGACCGAGTCCAACAGGGGCTTCGGACTGTCTCCGAACACAAAAAAGAGCACGATTCCAACGATGACCACGGCGGCCACTATCACCGACTGGATCACCGTCTCACGGGTCAGATAGGATTCGGCGTCTGAAGTCATCCGTTGATAAACTTGAAAGGTTCGTACATTCTTAAAGAGGATTAAGTCTAGCATGTACCCGGGACCCATGGGAGGGGCGTTGCGACAGAGCGATCACGAATCTGGAAGCGCGCTGGGCCTGGCACTCACCGGGGCCTTCGGGTTCGGTGCCGGATTGCTCTTCGGACTCGTAGCCGGGGGACTGCTGGGTGCCGTCGACCAGGACCGTATGAAGCGCGCCGTGCGCCGATTCCGCCCCGGCGAGGACGAGTCGTCGGAGGATGAAGAGACGGACCGGACCGAGCACGATCTGCTCGACGCGCTCAAGAACAATCCGGTGACCCGGCAGCTCGACCTCAGCGTCAGCGCGCTTGGCGGTGGGCTCGTCGAGTTGACCGGCACCGTTCCCGACGAAACGACCCGGGAGCTCGCGGCGGATGTGGCGCGCGGCGTGCTCGGCGCCGACGTCGTCGTCAACCGGATCCTCGTCGAGGGTACAGACACAGACGGGCAATCGGCGGTCGTCTCGTAAGAGCCCCGGGCCGCTGATCACGCAGATCATTGCAGATCGTCACTGATCCCTTCCCACCCACTTCGATGTTGGCGCGAATGATGAGTCTGGGAAAACCCGTGCAATCGGCACTCAGCTGCCTCGGAGTACGCTCATCAGCCGCTCCGTGTACATCTGTTTTTTTCAGCGGAATCTGCGGCTATGACTGAACCGACGACGACGCGAGAATTGGCGCCTCAATACGATCCCTCCGCGATCGAGCCGTCTGTGTACCAACGCTGGCTCGATGCGGGCGTGTTTGCCGCCGATCGATCGTCCGATAAAGAGCCATACGTCATCGTCATCCCGCCGCCTAACGTCACCGCCGTGTTGCACATGGGACAGGGCCTCAACAACACCTTGCAAGACGTGATGATTCGGTTCGAGCGGATGCGCGGCCGAGAGGCTTTGTGGCTCCCTGGTACCGACCATGCCGGTATCGCCACGCAAAACGTGGTCGAGCGCCAGTTGAAAGAAGAAGGAAAGACACGGCAAGACCTCGGCCGCGAGGCCTTCGTCGAGCTGGTGTGGGACCACGTCAACCGCACCGGGGGAACGATCCTCGATCAGCTCAAGGCCATCGGCGCGTCGTGTGACTGGTCCCGGACACGGTTCACGCTGGATGAGGATTATTCAGCGGCGGTCAAGCGGGTGTTCGTGCAGCTTCACGAAGACGGGTTGGTGTATCGCGGTCACCGAGTCATCCACTGGTGTCCGCGCTGCTTGACGTCGCTGTCTGACGAGGAGGCGGAACACCACGATCGCGACGGCCGGCTGTGGCACATCCGCTATCCCCTCACCGACGGATCGGGATACGTCATCGTGGCGACTACACGGCCCGAGACCATGTTCGGTGATGTGTGTCTGGTGCATCATCCCGACGACGAAAAACACCGGGCGTTGACCGGCAAGACGGTTCGGATCCCGTTGACCGAGGTGGAGATCCCCATCGATGTGAGCCGGGCGGTGGAACGGGGGTTCGGAACCGGGATGCTCAAGGTCACTCCAGCTCACGATGCCAACGACTTCGACATCGCGAACGATCTCGACCGCGACCTGGAACGTCCCGTCGTGATCGACGAACACGCTGTCATGGTCGATACGGACCGCGTGCCTGTTGAGCTGCGCGGACTCGATCGCGATGTGGCCCGCAAGAAACTGCTCGAACGACTGAAAGCGGAAGATCTGCTGGAAAAAGAGGAGACACACAAACACGCGGTGCGTCAGTGCTACCGCTGTGACACCGTGCTGGAGCCCCGGCTCTCCCACCAATGGTTCGTGCGCATGAAACCGTTGGCCAAGCCGGCGTTACAGGCGTACCACGACGGGAAGCTCCGGTTCGTTCCCGAGCGGTGGGGTAAGGTGTACGAACACTGGCTCAGCGAGATCCGAGATTGGAACATCTCACGGCAGATCTGGTGGGGCCACCGGATTCCGGCGTGGTATTGCCAAGCAGAGGATTGCGGCAAGATCGTGGTGTCCGAGGACGTCCCTGACCAATGCGAATGTGGTGGCGCTTTGGTGCCTGATGAGGACGTGCTCGACACATGGTTCTCCTCCTGGTTGTGGCCGTTCGCCACGTTGGGCTGGCCGAAAGACACCGAGGACCTGCGTCGCTTTTACCCCGGCCACACGCTCGTAACCGGCGCCGAGATCATCTTCTTCTGGGTCGCGCGGATGGTGATGGGCGGGTACTACTTCCTCGGCGATCGGCCGTTCGACACGGTGTACCTGAACGGTATCGTGCGGGACGAATTGCACCGCAAAATGTCGAAGTCACTCCAAAACGGGATCGACCCTTTGGAAATCGTCGAGCGCTACGGCGCAGACGCATTGCGTTACACGATGGTGGCTGGTGCGGCCGCGGGGACCGACATCATCATGGACCGCGAACACCTCGACACCACGTTTGCCGCTGGTCGAAACTTCGGCAATAAACTGTGGAACGTCGCGCGGTTGACGCTGGCCAACCTCGACGGTACGCCTCCGGCTTTGGATGCCATCGACGACGATCAGTTCGAATTGGCCGACCGGTGGATCTTGTCGCGCCTCCAGGACGCAACGAAGACCGTCACGGAGCACCTCGATGCCTTCCGCCTGAACGAGGCGGCCGGCGCCGTGTATCACTTCCTGTGGGACGAGCTCGCCGATTGGTACGTCGAGCAGGCGAAACCGCGACTTCACGGCAAAGCACCCGGCGGCGATGTCGCACGGGCAACGTTGATGGTCGCGCTCGAAGGAACGCTGAGGTTGCTTCACCCGTTCATGCCGTTCATCAGCGAGGAGTTGTGGAGCTGTCTGCCCGCCGAACGGGAAACGTTGCTGGCGACCACGGATTGGCCGGTGGTGAACGAAGGATTGGTGGACGTCGAATCCGAACAGCGATTTGAACTCGTGAAATCGCTGGTGAGCGCCATTCGGACGATCCGCGCCGAATACGGAGTCAAACCCGGCAAGGAAATCGGGGCCAGTGTGGAGACGGCATCGGACACCACGCGCCAAGCCTTCGACGCGGAACTCGGCACCATCAAGCGACTCGGCAAAATCGACAATCTGAGCTTCGAGTCGCCGGATGACGCGGTGGGAGCTCACGCCGTGTTACCCGACGGGACCGCGGTCTTCATTCCGCTCGGCGACGCCATCGACATACCGGCCGAGTGCGACCGACTCGGAAGTGAAATGGAGCGGTTGGACAAACAGATCCGTGCCGTCACGGCAAAACTCGCCAACGAAAAATTCACGACGCGCGCCCCGGTCGACGTGGTCGAGCGGGAACGCCAGAAGGAGCAAGCGTGGCGCGAGCAGCACGATACGCTGGCCGCCAAGCGGCGCTCATTGGGCTGCTAGGGGGCGTTGGGATCGGGATCGTCGGCGCATGCGCCAGCATGCAGCCGCCGCCCGGGGCGCCGTTCGACGCCGAGGCACCGGTCCTGCTCTCCGCGTCGCCCGATTCGGGAGCGGTCATCGCGGATTTCGACGACGATGTGGAATTCCTGTTCGACGAAGTCATCACCGAACAGGGGCTCGAGGCACTCGTCACCATCTCGCCGCGGCACGACGAACTGTCTGTTTCTTGGAAGCGCCGACGCTTTACCGTGAAACCCCGCGACGGATGGCATCCCAACGCGGTGTATCAAGTGACGCTACGCGCCGGTGTGACCGATCTGCAAAACAATCGCACGGAGGAAGGATCGACGATTGTCTTCTCGACCGGAGGCGACATTCCCAACACGCGTATCGGGGGATCGGTCGTCGACTGGCAGGCGGGACGGATGGCGGCCGGCGCCGTGGTAGAAGCCATCCGCTTGCCGGATTCCCTCACCTACGTAGGCGTATCGGATTCTCTCGGCGCATACGAGTTGTTGTACATCCCAGCTGGCACGTACCTGCTGCGGGCCGGTGTGGACGGAAACAACAACGGGCGCATCAATGCACGAGAGGTTTACGACAGCGTTACCGTCACGGTCTCCGATTCATTGATGCGAGATTTCTGGACTTTTCGGCATGACACCGTCGGACCTCGAGTCAACGATATCTCACTCACCGACAGTCAGAGTGTGACGATCGGGTTCAATCAAATGCTGGCCCTCGAAACGCCCACGCCCGACGCGTTTGGCGTGTGGGAGCTGCCCGATTCCAACCGCGTGAGCGTGAACCAAGTCCTGCTCCGTGCGGCCTTCGACTCACTGCGGCAGGCCGCAGCCGCCGCAGCGGCGGATTCGGTGCTGGCCGCCCGGGCAGACTCGCTCGGCGTACCGATCGACAGCGTCGCCGCCATCCCCGATTCGGCCGCGGCAGACACCATGCAAATCGGCCTGCCACTCGCGCCCGACTCACTCGCGGGTGCGGCTCAGCCGGACAGCCCGCCGCGTGACAGCATTCTCGACCAACGACCCGCGTTGTTCGCCGATATAGTGATCGTCACGACCGAACCGCTCAAACCGGCAACACGCTATTGGATCGAGGCGACGGTCTCCAACCTGCTGGGAGCGGTGCTGCAATCCGGCCGGTTCCTCACCGTGCCGGCCGCGGTGGTACCCGATTCGACATGAGTGACGCTCGCAGCGACCTGCCAGCGGTCCACAAGCTGCTGGACGATGCCGAACGCGAGGGGCTGACCGAAACCGCCCCGCGCGATCTCGTCGTGAGGGCCATTCGGGAAATTCTCGACGACGCACGGAGCAGTAACGGTGCTCCACCACAGGACGGGTGGTTGGCTGAGATCAGGAGAACGGTCGAGAGCAAGCAGCGCCCGTCACTCGTACCCGTCATCAACGCGACAGGCGTCGTTCTCCACACCAACTTGGGCCGGGCCCCGCTGGCTGCGGCCGCTCGGGACGCGGTTGTCCGCGCGACGGGTTACAACACGCTGGAGTACGACGTCGACGCCGGCAAGCGCGGATCGCGGCAGACACACCTACGCGAGCTGTTGACCGAGATCACAGGAGCGGAAGACGCGCTGGTAGTGACCAACGCCGCCGCGGCGACCGTCGTGGTGCTCAACGCGTTGGCAGCGGGCGGCGAAACGATCGTTTCTAGAGGTGAGTTAGTCGAAATCGGCGGATCGTTCCGCATACCCGACATCTTGGAAAAAAGCGGATCCGTGCTCATCGAGGTCGGCACGACGAATCGCACGAAGTTGGGGGACTACGTCGGCGCCATCAGCCCTCGCACCAAATGCGCGTTGAAAGTGCATCGCTCCAACTTCCGGTTGTCGGGTTTCGTGACGGAAGTCCAAACAGAAGAGTTGGTCGAAACGATGTCATCGCGAAACATCCCGGTCGTGCACGATGTCGGCAGTGGTCTGCTGGTGGACCTGGCCGAATACGGCCTCACGAACGAGCCTCTAGTGCAAGACGTCGTCCAGACGGGAGCCACCGCCGTCTTCTCGGGCGACAAGCTCCTGGGTGGGCCACAGGCGGGAATCATCGCCGGTCCCAAAGACGTTATTCAAAAAGCCGCGGTAAACCCGTTCACACGAGCCATGAGGCCTGGCAAGATGGTGATCGCAGCACTCGAGGCGACGCTCCGACTCTACCGGGACCGAAGTGCCGCGCTCGAGCGGATCCCCACGCTTGCAATGCTGACCGCCGATCCAGTCGTGTTACGCGATCGGGCTGAGGCACTCGCGGGACGTATCGAAGGCGCGGTCATCGTGCCGGGTACTTCATCCGTCGGCGGAGGATCGTTCCCCGACGCCGAACTGCGCACGACGTTGCTCTCGATCCCGACGGACCACCCTGATGCGTTCCTGGCACGGCTGAGACGACACGACCCACCGGTCATCGCCCGCGCCGACCAAGGGTGCGTACTGCTGGATCCCAGAACGATTCAGGATGGCGAGGAGAAGGACGTTGTCAAAGCAATCGTTGGGGCACAGGGGCACAGGGGCACAGGGGCAGAGGAGGCAGGAGAGGCAGAGGAATAATCAAGGGGGACGAGACGCAGCAGCCAATTTGAAATCTGCAATCTGCAATTTGCAATCTGAAATCGTTAGATTCATCTAACGTGATCTCCTCCCTCGGTAGCCGAACCGTCATTTCGTGAGATGTCCCCCGTGCGCGTAGCCGTGTTCGCTTCTGGTAGTGGGACAAATTTGCAGACGCTCCTCGACCGATGCCGTCCACCGGACGCGGCGCGGGTGGTGCTCGTGTTGAGTGATAAGGCCACGGCCGGGGCCTTGGAACGGGCCCGATCGGCCGGCGTGGGGGCGGAGATCGTGGCGGATCCTTCCGACGGCGCTGCGACCTTGGCGCTCCTAACCAACGCCCAGATCGACCTCGTCGTTCTCGCTGGCTATCTCAAACTGGTGCCGATCGATGTCGTGCGCGCGTTCGACGGCCGCATGATCAATGTCCATCCGGCGTTGCTCCCCGCGTTCGGCGGAAAAGGCATGTACGGAATTCAGGTCCATCGGGCCGTGATCGAGTCGGGGGCAACGATTTCCGGCGCGACCGTGCACCTGGTCAACGAGGAGTACGACCGAGGCACGATCGTCGCGCAGTGGCCTGTGCCGGTGCTCGCCGATGACACGCCGGAGTCGCTGGCGGCGCGAGTGCTCGGGGTTGAACACGAGTTGCTGCCGGCCGTCGTGCTCGCCGCCGCAGGGGCGGGTAAGGTTGTCCGCCTGCCGTTATCCGAAGCGGCATTCGTAGCTGGGACTGTGCCGGGCGTCGCCACGACGCTCGTTCAACCATAAGACTCAAACCTCGGTGGGGGACACGTGCCGCGTGCATTGCTGTCGGTATACAACAAAAAAGGAATCCAAGAACTGGCCCGAGGACTATCCGGTCTCGGATGGGAGATAATCTCGACCGGGGGAACGGCGCGAGCGCTCGAGGATGCAGGTGTTGTCGTCACTAAGGTCGAAGACGTCACCGGGTTTCCGGAAATGCTCGATGGTCGTGTAAAGACTCTCCATCCCGTGATTCACGGCGGACTATTGGCCCGGCGTGACCTACCACCTCACATGGAGGCGTTGCAGGAACACGGTATCTCTCCAATCGACCTGGTAGCCGTCAACCTCTACCCATTCCGCGAAACAGTCGACGATCCGAACGTGCGCTTCGAAGATGCGATCGAGCAGATCGACATCGGCGGCCCCTCGATGCTCCGCTCGGCTGCGAAGAACCACGCCGCCGTGCTACCGCTCGTCGATCCGACAGACTACGACCTGGTACTCGAAGCACTTCGAAACGACGCCGTCGACGAGACGTTGCGGGGCGACCTCGCGATGAAGGTTTTTGCACACACGTCCGCGTACGACGCGGCCATCGCAGAATACTTCGCAAAAGACGAGTTCGGCCTTCCCTCGTTCATCAACCTCAGCCTCAACCGCACCCAGACCCTTCGTTACGGCGAGAACCCGAACCAGGCAGCCGCGCTCTACACGACCGGAGAACCCGACGGCATCGGAGAGATGTGGCAACGGCACGGCAAGGAGCTGTCCTTCAATAATCTGATCGACATCGACGGTGCGATGATGTCCGTCGGCGGATGGAGCGATCGGGTTGCGTGCGCGATCATCAAACACACGACCCCGTGCGGAGTGGCACTCGGGAACACGACGGTAGAGGCGTACCGGCGAGCCCTGGCGACTGACCCAACGTCCGCGTTCGGATCGGTGGTGGCGTTCAACACGGTGGTGGATGCCCCGACGGCCGAAGCGATGGCCGACTTATTCGTGGAAGTCGTCGTGGCTCCACGGTTTCGTGACGGCGCGGTCGCCGTCTTTGAGCGGAAAAAAAACCTCCGAGTGGTGGAGATGCCCCTCGCAGCTCCAGCCGGGTCGGTGTCATTCGATTTTAAACGGGTTCGGGGCGGGTTCCTTGCCCAAGAGCGGTTTGCATATAGCACCGATCAAACCAGCTGGAAAGTCGCCACGCAACGCGAACCAACCGCCGATGAGTGGCGCGATCTCTACTTCGCGTGGACGGCCGTGGCGAACGTCAAATCCAACGCCATCCTCCTCGCCAAAGACGAAGCGGCGATCGGCATCGGCGCCGGCCAGATGAGTCGCGTGGACGCGTCTTTTCTCGCCGTGCACAAAGCCAACCGTGAGGGACACGATCCAAAGGGGTCGGTGCTGGCGTCAGACGCGTTCTTCCCCTTTGCGGACGGTGTCGAAGAGGCCGCCAAGGCCGGCGTCACCGCGATCGTCCAGCCCGGCGGGTCCAAGCGAGACGAAGAGGTCATCGCCGCCGCCGACGAGCACGGCCTCGCCATGGTGCTGACCGGCAGGAGGCAGTTTAGGCACTGATCCGCCCACCCCCCTTCCCGGGGCAGCACACAACCCTGCCCCACCCCCCCAGGGGCAGCACACAACCCGTCCCACCTCCCCAGGGGCAGCCCCGCCGCACCCCCCACTTCCCGGGGCAAAATTCGCCCGCTGCCTACTGCCCCTGTGCCCCTGTGCCCCTGTCCCCTGTCCCCTGTGCCCTCGGCCCTCTGCCACCTCTAACACCGACAGGATCGGCGCGATCTCCAACCCCACCTACACAGTCCTCGGCGGCGCCGGCTCGAAGTAGCGGCCGAACCCGGCGTTCACGGTGATCGAGCTGATGTAGCGTTCGTTGAAGACGTTGAGAAGACCCACAAACGGGGCGAGCCGCCACCCCGAGACGATACCCTCCCATCCGCCACGCAGGTCTGTGGTGAACCATCCTGCGTTGTCGACGGTATTCGCGTCGTCAACGGAATACGAAGACGCGACGTTGAAGTCGGCGGCCAGCCACACCCCCGAGGGCACGGCCACCCGAGCGGAGCCGTAGAACCGATGATCGGGAACGCCCGGAATCGCGTTCCCATCGAAGTTGCCATCGGCCGTCGTAAAGTCACGGAATTCGTAGTCGGCAAGCGTATAGGCCGAGACCAGCGTCAGCTGGTTGACTGGACGAACGGTTGCAGAAAACTCCAAACCGCGGTGTCGCGTTTTGCCGGCGTTTCTGTAGAACACTCGCGTCGGTTCGCTCGGAACTTCGAACGGGATGAGTGCGTCCTTCACCTCAACGTTGAACGCGCTCGCCGAGTACTGGAACCGATCCCCGCCACCCCGCAGTCCAAGCTCGAAGCTCAGCGCTTTTTGTGGGTTCAAGTCGGGGTTGAACCCGCCCGCACCCGACGGGCGGTTGCCTAATTCCGTCGTGGTCGGTGTTTCGAACGAGGTGGAAACATTGGCATAGGGTTGCGCCGCGTCGTGCACGCGCCATGCAACACCCGCCGACGCCGACACCGCCGACATCACCCGCTCACCCGAGTCGTCACCGTCGGTGAGGAGGCGATCATCGGCGGAGAACGCCACGCGGTCGTAGCGCCCGCCGACGACTACGCTCACGTCTTCTCCGATATCCACCCCCAACTGCGTGAACGGCCCGATTTCCGTGACGCGTTCCAACTGGTCGCGTGTGACCGCCGAGAGATCCGGGCTACGTTGCAACCGATCGTCGCGCTGCCGCTGCACGTCGACGCCCACCGACCAACGTGGACGAGACGAACCGGCGGTGAACGGAATCTCCGCAAGTGCCCGCACCCCGTAAGCCAATCGATCGAGTTGGATGTTCGCAAACGACAGGGGATTGTCGAGGTCACGAGTGAGACCGAAGACCGTGAGGCTGGCGGATGCGCCGTTGTCGAAGTCTCGCGTCAGACTCGCGCCCAGTTGGAATTGTGTGACCGCTTTGCCGGCGTTCGCGTCGACGTTGCGTTGGTTTGCCTGCGACGGATCTTGATCGACCTGTGTTTGGGTCAACGACCCCGGATTGTCCAGGGTGGGGTTTTTCGCCAGGTGACTCGTAATCAAGAGCCTCGTGTCCACGGCCAGCTCCTGCTCCAAACGCACACCAACATTGTTGATCACCGCTTTACTATGCGCGCGATAGCCGTCCGTGGTCGTACGGGCGCCGTTCACGGCGATGGTTCCGTGACCGACGGGAGTGGACACTCGTCCCTGCACCTTCACCAGACCATAGGCACCGCCGACCGTCATCACCGAGGCCTCCGTACGGATTCGAGACGGTGCCAAGGTTCGCAAGGAGATCACCCCACCCGACGCGTTGCCATACAAACTGGACGAGGGACCGCGCAATATTTCGATCGACTCGATAGACGCAAGCTCGATATTGGTGAGTTGGCCTTGGCCGTCCGGCAGTGTTTGCGGTATGCCGTCGAGCAGAATCTTGACTCCTCGTGCGCCAAAGGCCGAACGCGATCCGAACCCTCGAATGGATATTCGTTGGTCGAGAGACGGATTGTATCGGTTTGCCACGTACAAGCCCGGCACCTGAACGAGCGTTTCGTCGAGCCCCACGGTCGTCCGTCCACGCCGGAGTTCGGTCCGGCCGATTTCCATCACGGCAAACGGGATGCGATAAAGCGAGCGGGCCTGACGAGTGACCGTAATCTCGATGGGCGGCAGCACGATGGTCGAATCCTGCGTCGAGTCAGCCGTCCGACGCTGGCCCAGAACGACGTCCGGTATTGCCAATACGATCAGTAGAAACACAAAAACTCTCATTC
>JAPULP010000061.1 GCA_027294815.1 Gemmatimonadota bacterium
CTCGCGCAGCACGGCGCCGCCGTATGCCTCGTCCCCGAGCCGGAGGATGGCGAGCAGCACCATCAGTTCGAACTCTCCGAGAAACGACTTGCCCTTGGTCTTGGCCATCAATCCCTACATTGTAAGGTTCAACCCAGAAACAAACTCGCTCGGGAAAGCGTGGATGCGCCCCGAGGATATTGTATGTCACTCTACGTAAGACGGTGCATCGGGTTTCAAACCCGAGACCAGAGAGTGACAGTGGCGTTGTCTGTTCTGATACTCCAGGCGGCTCAACGCCACCACTCATCCGTCATGACCACGAAAGTACCGCCAGCACGGCACGGACGATGTCCTGTCCTACTCCACTCGCAACGCCACCAACGGATCGACACGCGTAGCTCGCCGCGCGGGCACCAGCGTGGCCATAAAAGCCGTCACCGCAAGTATGCCGAAGCTCGATCCCAACACCCACGGATCCCACGGCGACATCTGAAAAACCAACCGCGACATGCCGTTGGAGACATACAGGGCGACACCGACACCGAGCACAACTCCGCCGGCAATTTGTGCAACGCCTTGACGCAAGATGAGGTGAAGGACATTGGTTCGTTGGGCGCCGAGCGCCATCCGTATCCCGATCTCTTGGGTCCGAGCGCGCACGATGTATGACATGACGCCGTACAAACCCACGACCGACAAGACCAGCCCCACAGCTCCGAAGAACGTGTACCGCGGACGGTTACTCCGATAACTAGTCGTCCGTAGGTGAATCAGTGCAGACATGGTCATAGCCTCGTCTAACGGGATATTCGGATCGAGTCCCATCAGCGTCTCCCGGAGCACTCCGACATAGTCTTCCGGATTCCCGGACACCCGCATGGCGATCGTGGCAAAACTCGGATCGTGTTGCGCGAGGGGGACGTACATTCCCTGGGGAAACTGATCGACGTCGGTATCCATCCACATGTGGGGTGCGATGCCGACTACTCGCATCCACGGCTGATCCGATCCCTGCAACCGGATCCGACGGCCGAGGGCATCACCGTCTCGAAAGAATCTCCGCACGAAATCCTCGTTCACGATCACGACCGGCTCGGCGTCGGGACCGTCCGCCTCCGTGAACCTCCGGCCTTGAAGTAGCGTCTTATTAAACGTGTCGAAGAACTCAGGCGTAATCGCGCTGCGGTAACCGCCGAAATAGTCGGCGTCGGAGAACACCGTCTGGCCATCGACGCGGAAACGCGCCCAACCACGATATCGGATCATCGGAAGCTGCGTTGCAAGCGTAGCCTCCCGCACTCCCGGGATGGCCTTCGCACGCGCGCGAAACGTGTCCCAAAAAGCAAGTCGCGTCTCGGGTGTCGTATATCTCGCGGTATCCACCAAGACCGTACCCGTTATCACGTCATCGATCGCGAAGCCGTAGTCGATCCTCTGGAGGTTGACGGCGGTCTTGACCATCAGACCTGCGACGAACAATGCCGCCCCACCAGCGGCGATCTGCGCAACGACGAGTCCCTGTCCAACCCGACTGAACTGGCGACGCGTGTTGCCGCGCGTGCCGTCGGCGAGTGAGAGATGTCGGTTTCGTCGGATCGCTTGCACACCAGAGATGATCCCGATGAGCAACATTGCGGCGCAAGCTACTACAAACACAAATACACCGTGCGCGATCTCGAATCGATACTGCGAACCGTACCAGGGAAGCGCGATTTTGGCGAGAACGGCACCACCCATCGCACCGGCGACGACCGGCACAGCGGCTTCAGCGAGAAAATGCCGCAGGACGCGCCACCGGCTTGCACCGATCGCGAGCCGCAGTTGTACCTCCCTGTTCCGTGCCAGCGCCCGAACGAGAAACAAATTCGAGACATTGGCGATCGCAATGAGGAGAATGAGCGCACCCGTCAGGCTCAGCAACCGGTAGCCCGAGGCCGATCCGAAGCGCGATTCGGCAAACGGAAGCACCCGCGCGCCGATGCCCTTGTTCGTGGTGGGATACGCGGTGCCAATACGGGCCGCCAGCATCTGAATTTCTTTGTTGGCTTCGCGTAGCGTCACCCCTTCTCGGAGTCGCGCCAAACCCATGAACGGCCGCCTCCCCCGCCGGTCGGGACTGCTCTGGCCAATCCGCAGCGGGAGAAAGAGATCTTCGTACTCAAACCCGGCACCCACCGGCAACACCCCGACGATCGTGACCGTTTCACCCGCCACGCTCACGGTTCGTCCGATGACGTTCGGGTCGCCACCGAAGCGTCGTTGCCAGAAGGACTCGGAGAGCACTGCGACGCGTGGAGTGTGTTCGAGATCGTCTTCCTCAACAAACAGCCGCCCGTGAAGCGGTGACAGCTCGAGCAATCGGTGCAAAGACGCCGTTGCAATGGTCACCGTTATCTGCTCGGGAGGTGCGTCCCCGGTTGCGAAGTTCACCTGGACATACGCGTCCCACAGCGCCATGTCGGACATCGTTGTCTGCGCGCCACGAAAGTCGGCGAAGTCGTCGACCGACAGGCCGGTGAGGTAAAGAGCTTGCTCGGGGATCGTTGACGTGATGGCCACCATTCGATGTGGCTCCTCGACGGGGAGTCCGCGGAACAATTGGTAGTGCACTCCGAACGCCAGCGTGGCCACACCAATGCCCAGCGTCATGACCACCGTTGCCGTCAGGGAGACAGCGGGATGCTTCCGAACGAGCCGAAGTCCCAAACGAAAGTCACCCACCGCGCCGTCGAACATCGACGCGATCCCGGACCACCGACGATTACGCGTGTGGGACGCTTGCCGTCGAATGGTGTAGGCGGAACGAAACATCATCGCAACAAACCATACCGTCGCGACGATCGCGCCTCGCGTGGCCGCAAGTCTCTCGTATCCCTCGTCGAGATCGCCTAGGACAAACTCGCAGTGCGGGCCCACTAGGAGTCGCTGCGCCAACCGGCTCAGCGTACGTCGAATCATCCGGCGCCTTCTCTCTGCGTCATTCTGCGGAGATCGGGTACGACACCGTGCGCCATGCTCGCCAGTTGATCGTACGCGCTCTCGAGCGCTTCCGCGCCCTTGCCATCCAGGCGATAGAATTTCTTGCGGCGTCCACCCCGTGCGGGCGCCGGGCCGCCGATTTCACCCGTCACAAAACCGCGTTCTTCGAGACGCGACATGGCCGTGTACACCGCCCCAGGGGAAATCGACCGGCCGGTCCTGACCTTGATCTCCTCGCGGATAGCGGATCCCGAGGCGACTCCGCCTGACCGCAAGATGGCAAACAGGAGGATTTGTTCGAGATCTCCCAGCGGACTGCTCATCGCACCCTGCCCTGCTTCATGTAATGTGTGCCCGAACGGTAACACTACATTGTAGTTTTCGTCAATCTTACCGCGCTCTGGGAACCCTGCCCCTCTGCCCCTGTCCCCCGTGTGGGGTCGGGTCGGGCGCGGAATGCAACCTTCCGCCCACCTCTGGGGTCTAACATTGTAGTGCCCATCCCTATAGTGATAGACCCTAGAACGGTAGAGTCCATAAATGCCGAAACCACAACGAGTTGAAGAATTCTTGCCCCTGACTCATCTCACCTATCACGTCCTTCTCGTCCTTGCCGGAACGAAGTTGCACGGCTACGGGATCATCAAGGAAGTGGCCGCGCGGACGGG
>JAPULP010000062.1 GCA_027294815.1 Gemmatimonadota bacterium
TCCCGTCCCAGATCGAGTTCGTCCGGCCGGCCTTTGTGCATCGTAAAACGCGCACCCAACTCTTGCAGCTCCCTGATACGCGCGGGGCCGTCGCGCACGCACATCTCGACGGCGTCGGGCCGACAAAGCCCGCGGCCGGCGGCCAGCGTGTCTTCAATATGAGCATCGAAACTGTCCTGCTTGTCGGTAACCGACGCCACACCTCCTTGCGCATTCTGCGTTGCCGAGACCGCCACTTCGCGCTTCGACAAGAGTATGACCCGACCGCGTCCGGCCACCGCCCGGGCGAACGTGAGCCCGGCCACGCCTGTTCCGATGACAAGAAAATCACACTCGATACGCATAAAACTCCTCCCTCCTCCCTCCTCCCTCCTCCCTCGTTCTCTTCAAACCCGAACCCACCATTTACCTTTTTCGCTCTTCCCCTCTACCCGACGAAAATCCACCGCGTCGATATCAGCGCGCAATGCACCGACGAGACGTTCTCCTTCCTGCCTCGTGATCTCACCTTGCAGGAAGAGTACGGTTCCCTCGTCGCCTTGAAGCTCGACTTTGATCGTCCGTGTGTCACCAACGTACTCTCGCAACTGCCGCTCCAGGTCCTTTGCAAATTCGACGCGCTCTTGGCGTGACGCCGGTTTCTTCTTTTTTTCGGCTCTCGCCTGCGCCTCTCGATGTTGCCGCCACACACCGGTGACGGCAGGGAGTGTGAATGGGAGCCCCATGACAACGCCGAAGGTGAAGAAAAACCACGGGGATTCGAACAACGAGTCGATGTCGAGATTGGCCACGAGGGAACGGAGCACCCAGCCGAGGCCCGTGACAACGACGGTCATCACGACCAGAAAGTAGATCGCCAACCCCCACCAACGCCATTTGGTCACGAAAGCCCGCCCCATCCCACTCCGCACAACCGTATTGGCACCGAAAGAGCCCAACAGGCCGCCGGCGAGGATCAGCATGGACAACCCGATAATGGGCATGAGTTCAAAGGAATCCATCAGTCAAATATACGCGCAGCTCATGCGAAGCTGGATTCCACGCGCGGGACATCATATCGTTAGGTCAACCTCCCGATGATCCACAGTATCTCCGCGTTCCTCCGCCGCGTTCACGACGGTGTCCGACAGACCGAACAGGTCTATATGGTGCTTGTCGCCGTGGTGATCGGACTGCTCGGCGGATTGGCCGCCGTGGGTTTCCGCTTACTCATCCGGCTCTTGAACCGTGTGGCGTGGCATGAGGGCCAATACACCCTCGACTACCTCTCCAACCTTCCTTTCTGGTGGAAGATCCTCACACCGGCCGTTGGCGGGCTGATAGTCGGCTTGATCACCTACCGGTTCGCCAGAGAAGCCCGCGGACACGGCGTGCCCGAGGTCATGGAGGCGGTGGCGCTGCGCGGGGGACGTATCAGACCACGTGTCGTCTTTGCCAAGATGCTCGCTTCGGGCGTCTGCATCGGCTCGGGAGGCTCGGTTGGCCGTGAGGGACCCATCGTGCAAATCGGCTCCGCCCTCGGCTCGGCCATCGGACAATGGCTCAAAGTCGACCCACGCCGGCTGCGCACGCTCGTTGGGTGCGGCGCCGCCTCCGGGATCGCGGCCACGTTCAATGCCCCAATCGCCGGCGCACTGTTCGCCGTAGAGATCATCGTCGGCGATTTCGGGGTATCGCAATTCTCGCCCATCGTGATCTCGTCGGTGACGGGCACCGTCGTCAGCCAATACTTCTTGGGTGATTTCCCTGCTTTTGAAGTTCCGGCGTACAGTCTCGTGCACGCCGGAGAACTGTTCGCCTACGCGGCGCTCGGGCTCCTCGCCGGCCTGGCAGCGCTGGCCTTCATGCGAACGCTGTATGCGGCGGAAGACTTGTTCGACAAGGTGCACATTTTTCCGCCGATCAGAACGTTGATCGGCGGTGCCATGATCGGAATCATCGGTGTGGGGCTGCCCCAGGTGTTCGGAGTCGGGTACGAAGCCATCAACGAGGCGCTGCACGGCAACATGGTCTGGTATTTCATGCTGCTCCTCGTCGTCTTCAAGATCCTCGCCGTCTCGATCACCATCGGCTCAGGAGGATCGGGAGGCATTTTTGCCCCATCCCTCTTTATTGGCGCCATGCTCGGCGGCTCCATCGGCACCGTCGTGCACTCGATCTGGCCTGCGAGCACCGCCGGCCCAGGTGCCTACGCGCTGGTGGGGATGGGGGCCGTCGTCGCAGCGGGCACGCACGCACCGATTACCGCAATCCTGATCATCTTCGAGCTGACGGGAGACTACGCAATCATCCTGCCGCTGATGATCAGTTGCATCATTGCCACCCTCTTGGCCACCCGGTTGCAAACAGCATCGATCTATACGCTCAAGCTCCTCCGCCGCGGCATCGACATCGACAAGGGGAAGGATGTCAACGTGCTGCAATCGGTCCCGGTCCGAGATGCGATGCGCGCCGAGGTCGTGACCATCTCCCCCGACACTCAATTGGTCCGGCTGCTCTCACTCTTCATCGAGCATCCCGGTAGCACACTGTTCGTCACCGAAGATGACGGGACCTTGGTCGGGATCGTAACCGCCGATCACATGCGACCGATCATGCGGGAGGCCGCGTCGCTGGAGACACTCGTGATCGCCGAGGATGTCATGTCGGCGAGTGAGTTCCCCACCGTTTCACCCGACGACTCCCTCGCCCATGTGATGAAATGTTTGGGGTCGTATCGAGGCGAGGTCGCGGTGATGGACGGCGGGCGCCTGGTGGGCGCCATCTGGCCCGGAGACGTCATCGATCGATAC
>JAPULP010000063.1 GCA_027294815.1 Gemmatimonadota bacterium
TGACAGTCAACCGGGTCGGGAGAGCCAGGGCGAGCCGCGCTCGAAAAATCGCAGCTCCCAATCCGCGGCCTGCGAGACACCGATACGTACCCCAGACCCCACTTTCCCCTTGGGAAGTGGGGTTCCTCTCTTGAGGACGATCTGCGCGTCATCGAGAGGAGCCCGATTGAATGCCGAGGTGATCCCGAGCGCCTGGGTCAACCGGCCGGGCCCCGAACACAACAGCCGGTGGTCCTTCTGCTGGCGACGGCGTGACATCACCGCTGACCCCGCAATCGGCTCCAAGGCACGGACCAACACCGCCGCCGGATACCCCTCGCGCTCGGTCACGACGTTGAAACACCAGTGGATCCCGTAGGCGCGGTAGACGTATGCCGTACCTGGAGGACCGTACATGGGGTCGGTCCTAGCCGTACGACGCCAGTTGGCGGAGTGGGATGCCGGGTCATGCGGACCAACGTACGCCTCGACCTCGACGATTCTGCCGGCTGCACGGGCCCTGCGAACGCGGGTCTCGAGAACACAGCCCAAAAGATCGCGCGCGACACCAACCGTGTCGCGCGCATAAAACTCCCGGGGAAGGACGGATTCACTCTTCGTCTTGGTCTTCTCCTCGCACCACCCGCGACAACGCCGCGCTCATCCGTTTGAAGATCCCGCCTTTGTCGTCCACCGGCTCGGCGCGTTTGGCTACGAACGCCCCCGACGCCTGCGTCTCGCGCGACTGCCGCGCAGGGGGCTGGTCCTGCGCTTCCCCTGGGGCATCACCTTTCGACGGTCCGGGCCCCCGGGCGCCCGATCGCGTGGTGGTCGCTCGATGCATGTCGCCGGCTTTTCCGCGACCAGGCGTGGCCCGGCGGGGCCCCCGAGATTTGGCGTTCCCGGCCTTCGAGCCCGTTGCATCCGGATCGCTGACGCGCCCGCCGCGTTGCGGCCGGCCGCCCGTTCGAGGCGTGCGCCGCCCGGAGGAGGTGGGTTTTCCGTCGTCCGCCGACGGTTCGTTTGGGGTCCGGACTTCGCTTCGCGCCACGGCGGGTTTCCTTCCCCTACTCGAACCCCTACCGCGCACCGAGCGCCGGCCCGTGGGTTTGGCGCGTGGGAGCACCGGCGTTATTTCCAGAGCAGGCGCGGAAGCCGCCGGCTGCGGTTCCGGAACAGGTTCGGACGCCGCCGGCTGCGGTTCCGGAACAGGTTCGGAAGCCGCCGGCTGCGGTTCCGGAGCAGGCGCGGAAGCTGCCGGCTGCGGTGTCGGCGGTTTGCGTTTCCCCCGAGAACTGCCCCTGCCCCTCACCGATCTGCGCGCGGGCCGAGCGTCCGACGCGGGCTTCTCGACGCCGGCTGTCGGGCTCTCAATTTCCTCGGCCACGGCCCCGGGGCCGGGCAGTTCCGCTGTCGCTGGCGCGGGCGGCGCATCGTCTTCCACTTTGGGAGCGGGACGGCGGCCGCCGCGACCCCTCGGCGAACGCTTGGAGACTTTCTTTTCCGGATCGGGTGCTGCAGCATCTTGGGTCGCGACCGCAGTATCCGGCTCTGCATCGGTTTTCTGCACTTGCGGCGGGATAGTTTTCTTCCGCCGTCCGCGTGCAGCCGGCGGCTTCTCTTCGGGGGGTGACTCGGGTTCCGTCGACGCGTCAGGATTCAACCTGAGCTTGTACACCCTTCCCTTTTTGACCAGATCGATGAAACCCGCGTCGTGAGCCTGCCGCAGCATGCGGTTGAAGCGTCTGGGCTCGA
This sequence comes from Gemmatimonadota bacterium, assembly GCA_027294815.1. Taxonomy (GTDB): domain Bacteria; phylum Gemmatimonadota; class Gemmatimonadetes; order Gemmatimonadales; family GWC2-71-9; genus B3T1B10. The sequence continues at coordinate 1,735 of JAPULP010000063.1, forward strand.
AGATGGGATCGTCGGCGTTGTCAGCCACCTCTTTCATCCGCTCGCGCGCGTGCGAACCGTCGGTGGAATCACCACCTAGAGCCGCAAGATCGACCAGGGCTTGCTTGAGCAGTTCAAATCCTTGGGCCAGAGTCATACCGCCACCGGCGGCTGCCCGCTCGACTTTGCCGCGCGCCGCCTTTGGGGGCTCTTTCGCTGGTTCTCTCGTTCCGGGTTCGTCGTAGGCCAGCGTGGTTTCGAGCGGAACGTTGGCGTCCGATCCCAGCTCGATCTGGTATTGACCGCTCTCCAGTTTCTTGAGCGTCAGCAGATCCCGGCGTCCCGCTTCGAGCACGAACTTCGAGAATCGATTGAAACCCGCGTCCTTCTCGTCGAAGTGGGGATCGATCTGTTGCATGACTTGTTTAAGCCGGTCGGACCGCATGGTATCTTCGGTTTTCGTCATGCGCAGCACGGCTTCTATCACGAGTTCCCACGGATCGCGGCGTAGTATTTCCACATCGCTGTCCTTCGCCAATCCGGTCAACTCGTTGTAGCTGTAGTATTCGTCGCAATTCTGCACCAGCAGGTCGCTGGCCGACTCTTTGATTCCGACCCCGATGACCCACTTGCCATACTCTTTGAGCTTTAGCACCAAACTGGAGAAGTCGCTGTCTCCGGAGAGCAGTATGTACGTGCTGATCTCGGGTCGGGTGAACACCAGCTCGAGCGCATCGATCGCCAACCGGATGTCAGTCGCGTTTTTCTTGTTCGATCCAAATGCCGGGGCAAAGATCAGGTCGATGGACGCTTCCGAGAGTGGCACGATGTACTGCGGGTAACGCCGCCAGTCGGCGTAGGCGCGCTGCACAGCCACTTTGCCCTTGAAGACCTCGGAGTTGAGAAGCTCGCGCAGCTGGTGCTGGAGATCGGATCGGATCCCCATGGTCACGTTGTCGACGTCAATCAGTAGAGCTGCGTTTCCTGCGGCACTTCGTCTGTCGGTTGATACGGGCGATGCCGCGCGCCCAATTAGGTTGTCGTTCACGTAGTACTCGTCTCGAGTCGCACCAACTCCGCCAGTTCCATTCGTTTCACCTTCCCGCTCCCGGTCATCGGGAAGGTGTCGAAGAAACGGACGATGTCAGGGACTTTGAAATCGGCGATCTGGTCACGGGTAAATGCTTTTATTTCGTCACCCGTGACGATAGCGCCTTCGACGGGGACGACGCCGGCACAAATGAGTTCCCCGAGAATCTCGTTGGGAATCCCAAACACACAGACATCGCCGACACCAGGATGCGTGCGGAGGATGTCCTCCACCTCGCGCGGATAAATGTTGTAGCCGCCGCGAATGATCATTTCTTTGCGGCGGCCGACGATCGTGACAAACCCGCTCTCATCCGTGACGGCAAGGTCTCCGGTGAGAAAATATCCTTCGGGTGTGAACGACCGTTCGGTCTCCGACGGCATGCGGTAATATCCCGCCATGACGTTGGGTCCCTTCACCGCGAGCTCGCCCGCAGCCTCAGGTCCGTGGAGGGCTTTGGTCTTCATGTCGACAACCTTCAAGTCGACACCCTCGATCGGCCGGCCGACGGTGGTGTCGCGCGCTTCCGGAGGATCTCCGAAACGCGTGATCGTCACCGTCGGTCCGGTTTCCGTCAGGCCGTAGGCAATCTGCACGTCGTTCCACTGTCGAACCCGTCGCACCAAGTCCGTGGAGACCGGGCTCCCGGCTACGATGCCGGTTCGAACAGTGGAGAGGTCCCGGCCCTCGAACGATGCATCGCGCATCAGGAGCTGGAACATGGTTGGCACCCCGTGACAGATAGTGACCCCTTCTCGCTCGATCGCGTCCAATACCGCAGTGGACTTGAACCGATCGAGCAACACGATTGTCGCGCCGATGACAAACGCGGAGATGACGATGTGCGCCCCGAACACAGTGGTCAACGGAACGGCGCACATGACCACTTCATCGTCAGTGGGCGCGAGAGCCTCCATGGTCCGGATCGCCGTCAACACCAGGTTTTGGTGGGTCAACACGACGCCCTTCGGCTTTCCCATGGTGCCCGAGGTGTAAATGATCGCCAACGGAGCCGCGGCCGGATCCAGGTCCTCGACCGCGAGCGGGGTGCGGCGACCACCAGACACGAGATCGCTGAAGCGAAAGACCCGATCGTCATACCAACGATCCTCATCGCCGACCGTGATGAGGTATTGAAGATCGGGCAAGTCCGTAATGAGTTCCTCAAACGCCTCGATGGGATCGAGGTCGTCCGACTCGGCGACCACCAACACACTCGCTTCTGTGTGCCTCAATTGATACTTGAGTTCGTGGTCGCTCACGGAGGGATCGATAGGGACGATGACCGCCCCCAAACGGGAGACCGCCAACAAGCATATCACCCACTCGGGCCGGTTGGTGAGTTCCACCGCCACCGCGTCGCCCGAGCCGATGCCGAACTCGCTGAGCGCCGCCTGGAGCGCCCTGGCTTCTTGGTCCACCTGGCCATACGTCATTCGCCGCGCCCCAAATATGAGGCACTCCCGATTAGGGCTCTTCTCCGCCTGTTGCGCGAAGTTCTCGGCTAGGTGATAGGTCGCCAAATCTCCCCTGTCACAAGGATGCTAACCGTTAAGCATAGCGGACCCCACCCCACCTCACCACCACCACCCTGCCCTGCCCCTCTCCCCCGCCCGACGGGCGGACGGGCCCACCCCGCACGTCCCTCCACCCGACGGGCAGACGGGCGGGTCGGTGAGAATCCCGTCTTCCCGTCGGGAGGTGAGCAGGGTGGGGTGGGCCCGTCCGCCCGCCGGGTTGGGTGCGGGGTCGGGCGGCCCGTCTGCCCGGCTGGAGGGGGTGAGGGGCGCGGGGTTAGAGTCGAGAAATCTGCGCGAGCGTATCCCGACCATAGAACATCTGGATGTACTTCGTCTGTGTCGGCGTCAACCGTCGTACGGCCCACGCGAGATGAACAAAATGCGGCTCGTGTGGCGACGTGCGCGGGTACATCCCGCACTCTTCCGGAAGCCGATCGCCCTTGCGCGTGTTGCACGTCGAACAGGACGTGGTAACGTTTGACCAATCGTTCGTGCCGCCACGCGAGAAGGGAACGAGGTGGTCGCGGGTCAGACACTCCCGCTCCCGGAACTGATCGGCGGACCGCCCGCAGTATTGGCAGCGATATCGGTCCCGCGCAAAGAGGAACGTGTTGGTGACTTGGCGACGGAACTTGCGGGGAACGTGCACGAACCTAACGAGCCGAATGACGCTCGGCCGTGGAATGGTTAGATGCTCGCTGCGGAAAAACCGTCCGTTGTCGGCTTCGACGATCTCGGCCTTGCCGTCTATGACCAAGCGCAAGGCTCGCCGAATCGGAACCAGGGTCAGCGGCTCAAAGGACGTGTTGAGTGCCAAACAACGTGTGTGCAACCCCATATGACACAAAGCCCGCCGCATGGATGAACAGGGCGGGTCCAAGTCAAGGTCGTAGGTATACTACCAAGCGCCGTAAGTTATTGCAAGACCACAGCTTCTGGCGTCACACCGAAACCCCCGCCGCCTAAGCATGTTGACGCGTGACGAACTGAAGTCGCAGATCGAGCTGCACATCGAAGGTCTCCTGACGCTCGAGGATCTCACCGCCTGGGCGGAAGAGGTCTTTCGGGAGGAAGACTTCGAGGAACCATTTGCGGATCAGATTTCAGAGCTGCTCGCCATCATCCGCGATGCGGTCGATCCCCACCGCTTTCGATGGGAAGAACCGGACTTCGAACAGATGCTGGGAGATCTCGAAGACAGCAACTAGTTGGAAAAGAACTGCTCCAGCGCGTCGAGCTGCGCTTCGACCGACGCTTTCGACGTTCCCCCTACGGTACGCCGTCGCTCAACAGAATCTTCGAACGATCCCAACCCTTCGAGAATGTCTGGCAGCCCTTCATGAATCTGCTTGGTGTGTTCGCTCGGGACCTCTCGCAATGGAACACCAAGGGCCTCGGCTTCACGCACGAGCCGCCCGGTCAAACCGTGAGCCTCCCGAAACGGTATTCCGACATTCACCAGCTCGTCGGCGACGTCCGTCGCCAGCAGGGTATCCCGCAACGCCGATCGCATCCGATCCGGGACCGGCTCCATCGTTGCTACGGCGCCGCGTACCGCCGGGAGCGTCACCAACATCGTGTCGACCGCGTCGAACAGTAGTGTCTTGTCCTCTTGGAGATCTTTGGAATAACCAGCCGGCAACCCGCGCATCGTTCCGAGCATCGCCACGAGGTCACCGAGTGTGCGTGAAGCTTTGGCTCGTGCAAGCTCGAAGACGTCCGGGTTGCGTTTCTGAGGCAGAAGACTCGAGCCGGTAGAGAAGGCATCACTCAACCGGACGAATCCGTATTCTGTTGAAGAGTAGGTGACCAACTCACCGCCCAAACGGGAAACGTGTGTCGCAAGCAACGTCGCGGCAAACAACATCTCCGCGACGAAATCACGATCGCCGGTGGCGTCGAGCGCGTTCTGCGAGATGGCGCGAAAGCCAAGAAGCTCGCACAACCGTTCACGGTCCACTGCCACCCCCGATCCGGCAAGCGCTCCGGATCCCAACGGCAACACCGCTACTCGCCCCACGATTTCTCCGAGCCGCTCCCGGTCGCGCAAGAGCGGCCAAGCGTGCGCGGCCATAACATACGCCCAACGGACCGGCTGTGCTTGTTGTCCGTGCGTGTACCCCGGAAGCAACATGTCCACACCGTCGCGGCCCTGCCTCACAAGTGCCATCCCGAGCGCTGCGACCTGCTCGTCCAACGCCTCGATCGCATCGAGACACCACAAACGCAAATCGGTGACGACTTGATCGTTGCGTGAACGTCCGGTGTGAAGCTTCCCGGCGACGTCGCCCACCTCCTCATACAACAGGCGCTCGACCAGCGTGTGAATATCCTCGTCCGTGGCGTCGATCTCTCCGCCCGCAGCCAGACGCTCGCCCACGCGGTCGAGACCCTCGTGCAAGGCCGTCCGCTCGTCCGGGTCGAGTACGGAAGCCTCGTGCAACGCTGTCACCCACGCCTTGCTTCCGCGAATGTCCTGCATCCACAGACGCCGATCGATGGGAAGACTGTCGTTTAACGCCGCGAGCGCCTCGTCGGGTCGCGTACCAAAACGCCCGCCCCACATGTGATGTGAGGCGGACGAAGATGCGTCGTGCGTAGCGTTTCGATCGAGCGTCACACCAGCACATCCTCCCTGGTCTTGCGTAATTCCGATGCCAGCCGGTCCTGCAAGCCGTACAACCGGATGAAGGCACCCGCGTCCGCCTGATTGTACACGTCGTCGGCCTCGAACGTAACATGTGTGGCCGAGTAGAGGCTGAACGGACTCCGACGCGAACGGACCGTCGCAGTGCCCTTGAACAAGCGCAACTCGATATCGCCCGTGACACGTTGCTGGGTGCTCGCAAACAGAGCATCCATCGCCTCCCGCTCGCCCGTCCACCACCGGCCCTCGTACAGCATGTCGGCATACCGCGGCGCCAACTGATCCTTCAAGCTGAGGGTCCGCCGATCGAGCACGATCTGCTCGAGCTCGCGATGGGCGGCCCGCAATAACGTGCCTGCGGGCGTTTCGTATACGCCGCGGGATTTCATGCCCACGAGGCGGTCTTCCACTATATCCGCGCGGCCGATCCCGTGGGCACCCGCCACGACGTTGAGATGCTCGACGAGAGCCACCGGTCCCAGTGGAACGCCGTCGACGGAAACCGGCTCCCCTTGCTCAAACTCGATGCGCACGTCCTGCGGCGTGTCGGGCGCGTCGGTCGGATCGCTGGTCATCAAGAACATGTCGTCGGGGGGAGCGTTCGACAGGTCTTCCAGCACGCCGCCCTCGTGCGAACAATGCCAGAGGTTTCGATCGCGCGAATAAGGCTTCTCGTGCGACACATCGACGTCTATGCCCTTACTCGCCAGGTAGTTGAGAAGGTCTTTGCGCCCGGTAAAGCTCCACTCTCTCCACGGGGCAATGATGCCCATTTCGGGCGCGAGAATGCCGTAATTCAGCTCGAATCGGACCTGGTCGTTCCCCTTGCCGGTGCACCCGTGGGCCAGGGTCTGGGCGCCGGCCTCCTGCGCCGTCGCAACCTGCGCCGCCGCAATCACCGGCCGAGCCATGGCCGTCCCCAGCAGATACTGTCGGGCGTAGATCGCGCCGGACTTGATCGTGGGAAAAACGAAATCCCGCACGAACTCCTCCCGGAGGTCCTTCACCACACAACCGACCGCGCCCGAGCGAATAGCCTTTTCCTCTATACCGTCCAGCTCGCCTGCGCCCTGCCCGACGTCGGCCGCGAAACACAGGACTCGGGCGTTGTAGTTCTCCTTCAACCACGGCACGATCGCGGAGGTATCCAATCCGCCAGAATACGCCAAAACCACCAAGGGGCCCATCGTCGTTCTCGCTGAGTGAAAAATTATGCGCTAGAGTGAATAAAAATACGATACCGGGCCGCCCTGTCAACTCCGGATTCCGGCCAGCTCGCTCAAGCGGCGAGTCACTCGGGCCCTTGCCGCTTCGCTTCGGGTGATGAGGAGGAGGGTGTCGTCGCCGGCGATGGTCCCCAAGATGTCCTCCCAGGAGGCGTGGTCCAACGAGCCCCCCAGCGCCTCGGCACTCCCCGGGGGTGTCCGGACCACCGCCAGGGGACCGACGCCCTCGATACTAAGGAGTAGGGTAGCCGCCAACTGCTCCACGGGCGGGAAGGGGGCCATGTGGTCGGTGGGCACCGCATAGAAGGAACCCCCGGCGGGATCGGTGACCTTGGCCAGGCCAAGGACTCGCAGATCGCGGGACAGGGTGGCTTGGGTCACCTCGATCCCCTCGTCGTGAAGGATCTCCCGCAGCCGTTCCTGGTTGTGGACCCGCTCCCGTTGAACGAGGCGAAGAATGGCGGCGTGTCGTTGGGCTTTCATTGATCATTACAGGGTGATTGCGTGGATCGGTTCAATGTCGCGGATCCGCCTCGTGCACGCACCGGCCGGCCACATAGGTCCGGAGAATATGATCGCCAGTCGTTTCGATGATTCTTTTCGCCAGATGCTGCTGACTCGCCAGGGCGTCGGGGGGCATCCATACCACACACAGATCGGCCCATTTGCCGGGCTCCAACGAGCCGATCTCCCCCGCCATATGCAGCGTCCGCGCCCCATCGAGCGTCGCTAGGCGAACTATCTTCTCTGCATCGAGCCCGCTACGGCCGCGAACATGTCGCATCTCCCGAAACAAGTCCAGTGACCCCACGCTGGCTACCGAATCGGTGCCAATGCCCATCGAAACGCCGGCGTCGCTGAGCAGCTCGACCGGAGGGAATCCGTGGCCATGGCGCAGATTCGACTCCGGACACAGCGCGACCGCGCATTCGCGCTCGGCCAGCAGCTCCGCGTCTTCCGGCCCCGTCTGGACAGCGTGTATGGCCAGGAGGCCCGACCCGAGCACACCCAGCTCATCCAAGAAGGAAATGGGCGAGCGCGCGGTCTCTATCGGTGGGATGTCCCGTTGGGCCCAGGCATCGGCGAACGGCCCCTCTCCGCGAGTAACCAACGCGACTTCGGCATGCGACTCTGCGATGTGCACCGCGACCGGTAGGTCGTTTGCATCAGCAAACTCGACCGTCTTGCGATATAGGAGGCGGCTCACCGAGTACGGTGCATGAGGCGACACGCCAACGCGAACCGAATCCGCGGCACGATCGATCAACTCGCGAACGGCGTGCTCCAGCCGCGCCAACGTGGCGTCAGCATCGGCGGGGTGAGGTCCAAACACCTCGTGGTAGACGACGCCGCGACCCCCCAACTCGGTCAGCGCATCGACGACCGCCCCACTGTCTCCCGTGTCCGCCACCGTAGTGACGCCCCAACGCCAGGCATCGCGAACCCCCTGTTCGGCGGCCTGCTGAAAGTCCCGCGACGGTAACTCTTGCTTGGCGACCCGGACGTGCCGAATCCATTCGAAGAAGTCGTCTTCTTCGATCTGACCTCGTAGGGTCGTCAATTCCAAATGCGTGTGGACGTTGACCAATCCGGGGATGAGCGCGGCGTCTGGGATATTGATGGTGGCAGTGCCTTCGGGTTGGGGCACCTCGGCCGCGGGGCCTACCGCCGCTATGCGGCCGTCTTCACCAATAAGAACGGCCCCGTTGACAATGGCGGGGCCGGACACCGGATAGACGGCGCTCGCGGTGATCTTGAGCGGTTCAGTGCCTGGCGCCACCGTTGTGAGCCTGTCCGCTCCATCCGCCGGGAGGCGCTACCGCCGAGCTGGTGATCCCAAACTGGAATGGATCGGGATGATATGGACACGGCTCCGTCGGTTCGGTGCCGGGAATGAACCACTCCTGATAACGCTCGTGGATGGGACAGTAACGTGTGGCGAGGAAGCCGCTGAACCTGTCCACTTGTCGCGTGATGAGCGTTTCGGGTCGTCTCCACAGCGTGGAGTCCGGGGTGGCGCGACGCGAGTAGACTTCGTTCATATAGTCCGCCCACGCGGGGGCGGCGAGGCCGCCACCCGTTGCGGCGTCCATGATACGCTGCGGCGCGTCGAACCCCATCCACACGCCCGTGACCAAGTCCGGCGTGAACCCGATAAACCAGACGTCTCTCCTGTCGTTCGTCGTCCCCGTCTTGCCGGCGGCGACGATCCGCCGCGGGAATCCTCCCCGGCTTCGCACCGCCCCCCAAGCAGTACCGCTACCCACGTTCACGACCTCCTGCATCATGCTGTTCATGAGCCAAGCGTGCTCGACGTCCATGATCCGTTCGGTCCGCACTTGCGGCTGCCAAAGGATGTTGCCCTCGGCGTCTTCGACCCTCAGGATGCCGACAGGCGCCGCGTGGACGCCGAGTGTCGCGAACGCGGAGTACGCCGACACCATCTCCATAGGATAGACAACCCCACCACCGATGGCCGTAGAGGGAACGGGTGGAATGTTGGACGAGAGTTTGAATCGCAACGCCTCGCCAACGAAGGTGTTCACGCCCAACTCGAGTCCCAACTGGATGGCGATCAGATTGCGCGACGTGCGCAATCCTTGCCGCAAGGTCATCGGGCCGCGGTAATCACCCTCGAAGTTGCGGGGCTCCCACGGCAGCCCGGTTGTGGGCTGGAAGATGCTGATGGACGAATCGACGATGATGTGACTCGCCGGACGCCCCGCCCGAATCGCGGCGGAATACACGAACGGCTTGAATGTCGAACCCGGCTGCCGCAGTGCCTGGGTCGCGCGGTTGTACTTGGATTCTTGGTAGTTCCTCCCCCCCACCATGGCCCGCACGTACCCGTTTTCAGCCTCCATCGTGATCAGCGCGCCTTGCAGGTAGGGCATTCGATCGGACTCGACCACACCACCGAGGCTGTCGTGGATCTCCTCATAAGACGGATGCGGGAAGTCGAGAATCGGAAACGTCCGATCCCCAGGCCGGAGGTTTCCGGCCTCTATTTCGCGAAGCCGGTTTTCGAGCGCGCGCTCCGCGGCCAGTTGCATCTGGAGATCGAGCGTCGTGTAGACGTGAAAGCCACGATCGAACAGATCGTCACCGAACCGGGCATACAGCCTTTTTCGTACCCACTCCACGAAATACTCGCCAACATCGATGAAGTCTTCGCGGGAACTCACCTCGATCGGATACGCTTTCCACTGCTCGGCCTCGTCGGCTGTGAGGTAGGCCTGATCGCGCATAGAGTTCAGAACCGTGTTGCGCTTCTGCAAGGCCACCTCGGGGTGGCGCCGGGGCTCGTATCGGTTGGGCAGGGGCGCCAGCGAGGCCAGCAGCGCGGCTTCCGCAACGTTGAGTTCCGCGGATGACTTCCCAAAGTATCGTCGGGCGGCCTCCTCGACGCCGTTGATCTGGCCGCCGAGAAAGATCTGGTTCAGATACAACTCCAGAATGCGCGTTTTGGGATACGTACGCTCCAGCTCGAGAGCTATCTGTATTTCCCGGAGCTTCCGCTGGATGCTCCGCTCCGCCATCGGGAGCTTTTCCGTGAACACGTTCCGGGCAAGTTGCATCGTAATGGTCGATCCACCGGCCAGACGCCGTCCCAACAACAGGTTGCGGAACTGCCGAGCGAAGCCGCGGAAATCCACGCCCGGATGCTGGAAGAACCGTCTGTCCTCGGCCGCGAGGAACGCCGCCGGCAACGCCGGCGCCATCTCATCCAGCGACACGATGGTGCGTGTCTGGCCAAAGTCGCGAATCAACTGACCGTCCGCGGCGTAGAACTTCGCCGACTGCTCGGGCTGCCAGCCCTCGAGGTAGCTGATCGACGGGCACGACAAGCCGGCGCACGCCCGGGTCCACGAGCCGACGGCCACACCCAGGCCGAGCCCCATGACGGCAAAGAAGCCGAAACCCACGTTTCGCCGGGTTTCCGGCTTACGCCACATCGCGACCAGAGGTTTTACCGGTGATACCATGATCTCAACCTAGTGAGAACCGGTTTGGGTTGCCAGCAGTTACCAGGCTTCGTAACCTTCGCCGCGATGGCCCACTTGCTCGAAGAACTCACTTGGCGTGGCATGATCCACGACGTGACGCCCGGACTGGCGGAGCGCCTCGCCAAGGGGCCGATCACGGGGTACGGCGGGTTCGACCCGACTGCACCGAGCCTCCAGATCGGCAACCTGGTGCTCGTGATGCTCCTCGCCCACCTGCAGCGGGCCGGCGGCACACCCATCGTGCTCGTGGGCGGCGGGACAGGGCTGATCGGCGATCCCAGCGGCAGGGACGCCGAGCGCCCGCTGCTTGACGACGCGCAGGTCGAGGCAAACATGGGCCAGCAACGAGCCCAGCTGGAGCGTTTTCTCGACTTCGCCGGCTCGAACGCGGCCAAAGTAGTCAATAACGCCGAGTGGCTGTGCAGCTTGGGGCTCGTCGAGTTTTTGCGCGATACCGGTAAGCACTTCACCGTTTCACTGATGTTGCAGAAGGAATCGGTCAAGACACGGTTGGAGTCGGGGATCTCGTTCACGGAATTCACATACATGCTGCTCCAGGGATACGACTTCCTTCATTTATACCGTACCCACGGGTGCGAGTTACAGCTGGGCGGCAGCGACCAGTGGGGGAACATCACGGCCGGAGCCGACCTGATCCGGCGCATCGAGGGTGGTTCGGCTCACGCGCTCTGCGCCCCCCTGATCACGACGTCGAGCGGCGTCAAGTTTGGCAAGACGGCCGAGGGAGCCGTGTGGTTGGATGCCGAGATGACGTCTCCCTACAAGTTCTACCAGTTCTGGATCAATGCCGACGACCGGGACATCGAGTCGTACCTCAAGATTCTGACGTTCAAATCCAGTGACGAAATCGCGGGCCTGTTAGAAGAACACCACGCAGATCCCGGTGCGCGGATTCCTCATCGCGCACTGGCGAAGGATCTCACAGAACGAATTCACGGCGCGGACGCCGAAGCGCGCGTCGCGTCGGCGTCGCGGGTGTTTTTCAACCGACAAAACGTCGAAACAATCAAATCCGCTCCTGTCGAAGTGTGGAAAACGCTGGAATCCGAACTTCCTTCGTGGACGACGAGCCGCGACGATCTCCCGTCGACGGTCGTCGATCTCATCGCCGCCGCAGGCCTGACGGATTCCAAGGCCGACGCCCGGCGACAACTGCAGCAGGGCGGTGTGTACATCAACGGCGAGCGAGCGGATGGCGAGGCAACCGTCGCCGATTACTCGCTGCTTGCGGATCGCTATCTCTGGTTACGGAGGGGGAAGAAGAAGGATGTGATTGTGAAGGTAGTTTGACGGTCAATCCGCTGCCAGGATTCCCGCAACCCTTTCCATCTCCTCTACCGTGTTGTAGCAATGCGGCGACAGCCGAATCGCCCCTTCGCGCATCGAGCACACCACGTTCGCCTCATTCAACCTTTGCAAGGCGGCGGTCAGGTTGCGAGGCACAACGCACACGATCGCGGATTCACTGTTTGGATCGGTCGGGGAGGTGATATCGAACCGTCCCTCATCGGCGAGGCGTAGTAACGGTTCCTTTAGCAACCGCGTGAACACGGCGATGTTCTCCACCCCCAACTCCATGAGCATAGTGACACTCTCGGTCATGCCGAAGAAATCCTGAAACGGCAACGTGATCATCTCGAAGCGGCGGCCGTCGGAATGGAAGTTGGGATTGTAGTCGGTGAGGGTGGTGAAGTCATCGGTGTCTTCAAACGCCATCCACCCACAGACCAGCGGTTCGATCACTTCGAGCAACCCTCGCCGCACATACACGAAGCCGGATCCCCACGGGGACAAGAGCCACTTCTGACCACCGGAGGCCAAAATGTCGACCGGCGTTTCGCGTATGTCGAATGGACATTGGCCCAACCCTTGGATCGCATCGACCACCAAGAACACGTGGTGTTCGCGACACGCCTCCGAAAGCCGCTTCAGATCGGCCCGGTAACCGTTGGAAAACTGAACGAAGGAAATGGCCAGCACTCGAACGCGCGGATCCTCCAGGCGCTCCAACAAATACTCTTCGTTTGGCCAGCCCTCGGCCGTATTCGGCGCGAACTCGACCTCAACGCCCTTGTCGCGCAGCAAAAGCCACGGATAGACGTTGGCTGGGAATTCTTTGTTAGGGAGGAGTACCACGTCACCCTTTCGAATCGGCAACGCGCGCGCCGCCAGCGTCAAACCCCAGCTTGTATTCGTCGCCAGACCGATCTCCGAAACGTCGGCGTGAATCAACCTCGCGGCGGCGGCCCGCGCGTCGCGCAAGATCTGTTGCAGGTCGCTGTCGGGAAGGAGATAGGGAGCGGTCCGTCGGGCGGTGAACGCGTCGAGGCGGCTACGAGTACGCTCGGGAATCGGACCAATGCTGGCGTTGTTCAAATACGTCGTTTCGGCGGTCCACGGGAATTCCTTCTCCCGTAGCTTTCGAAAACGCTTGCGCAATGCGTCAACGGACGCGGACGCGACTGTCGTTTCGGCCATACGACTTCAATGCTCCAGACGGGCCATCACCGCGGGAAATGTACCAGCGGCGGCAAGATGAGGCGTGTCGTACCAATCGGCGCTCTCAAGGCGCGTCATAGCCGGTCCGAAGCCATTCGCCGTCGTACAACTCCTGATACCGGCCTCCGGCGGTGACGAGATCCTGGTGCCGTCCCCATTCGCCGACCAATCCGTCATCTAGTACCGCAATGCTGTCGGCGCCCAATACGGTCGACAGGCGATGCGCGACGACCAACACGGTACGGTTCTGCATCAATCGGGTGATGGCCTGTTGTACCTGGCGCTCCGATGTCGAATCGAGCGCGGACGTCGCCTCGTCGAGGATCAGAATCGGGGGATCGCGGAGCAACGCCCGCGCTACCGCGATTCGCTGCCGTTCTCCTCCGGACAGCAGTGTTCCACGCTCTCCTATGCGCGTGTCGTATCCCTGAGGCAACTGTCCTATGAACTCGTGCGCATGTGCGGCTTTGGCAGCCTCCACGACGGCATCGCGGCCGACCGCCTCACCGTACGCGATATTGGCGTGCACCGAGTCGTTGAAGATGATGGTCTCTTGCGCCACAACACCCAGCACGCTGCGCAGCGACTGCCGGCCGTATGCCGTTGTCGGAACGCCATCGAGCAGAACTTCGCCGCGGGTCGGGTCGATGAAACGCGGCAGTAGATCCACAAGCGTCGATTTCCCCGTGCCCGAAGCTCCGACGATGGCCACGACCTGGCCTCTACGCACCGTGAGATTCACACCTCTGAGCACCCAATCGGATTCACGATACGCAAACCACACGTCGCGAAACTCGATGGTGTCACGCAGCCCCGGAAATGTTCGCACGGGCGGCGTGTCCACGTCGTCGAGGGGCCGGTCGAGGATCTCGAACACCCTACTCGCCCCTGCAAGCGCCTGCTCCCCAAAAGCGGGGAACTGCACCACGTGTTTGACGGGTGAGAGCAACCGGAGTGCAACGACGAGGTAGGCGATCACCAGTTCGGGCCGCACCGCTTGTCCACCCAAGGTCAGCCAGCTCCCGGCCAGCAGCAGGATGACGAACACCATTGTTGCGAGGGTTTCGCTGAGCGGGCTCGGAAGCGCGGCGAGCCGGTGCGCCCGAAGCGTCGATCGCACAAACCGATCCAGCGCGGCTCCAAACCGCCGCCGTTCATATCCTTCCGCCGCGTAGGTCTTCACTTCTCTCGCGCCTCGCAGGGTCTCGTTCAGCTGCGCGCTGAGTTCTCCTCTCGACTCGACGGCAACGGCAAACTGTCTCCGCACCCCCGCGAGGATGGGCTTGAAGATCAAGGCAATCACCGGCGCTACCACGAGGGTGAGTAGGGTGAGCCGCCATGACAGCGAGAAGAGAATCGCGACGTACACGATCACCATCACGCCTTGGCGCACCACCGTTCGCAGCATCTGGCTGAAGAAAAGCGAGGCCTGATCGACATCGGACAGCATGCGGCTGACCAACTGGCCGGATTTCGTCCGCTGGAAAAACCCAAGACTCATTCCCTGGAGGTGAACGAAGAACTGCCGCCGCAGGTCGCGCGTCGCACACTCTTGGACATGGGCGCCGAGATACACCGCAGTGACCACGCCGACATTCTTCGCCGCCGTGGCACCGAGTATGACGAGCACGATGTTTCGCAAAGACGCGATATTGCTGTCGCTGAGAATCCAGCTGCCTACCGCCATGTCGATCACGCGCTCGACAACCGTGGGGGCGTCTGGCACCGCCGCGCCGACGTCGAACAACACTCGCAGCAGGGGAATCAGGAGGGCAAACGTGAAACCGTCGAGAACGGACGCAAAACTCGTCGCCGCTACGCTCCCGATAAACGCCCAGCGATACGGCTTGAGATATTCGAGGAGCCGCGCGTAGCGGCGCATGTCATCTCCCTCTACGCGGCGTCAGCAGGGCGATCGGCGAGATCACTTCCTCCGGCGTCACACCGCCGTGAAGAAACGCCCCGCGATACCGCGCCTGGTACTCTCTGAGCTTGGTTGGATATACGAAGAACCGGTCCCCGGTCGCGAGGAGCATGCGAACCCCGAGTCCGCGGTCGGGCAGACCCCACGCCGCCAGATCCTTCACGAGGATCGCTGTATCGGCGCGCTCGGCGCGAAGATCTTCACCGAACTTGTACCGGAGATTTGCGGTAGCGTCGCGCTTGGCGAAGACCGTGGCCGGCGTGTGGCAGTGGATGGAGCCGTGATCCGTTGTCAACAAGACCGACACGCGACGACGCTCGGCCTCTCGCAGCGCTCGGAACAGTGACGATGTCCGGAACCACGTTCGCGTCAGGTTCCGAAGCGACGAAGCGTTCTTCGCCACTTCATAGAGAATCGCGTGTTCTCCACGTCCGTGCGTGAGTTGATCGACAAAATTGAACACGAGAGCCGTCACCCCACCGCCGGCGAGGTGCGACGGGAGCCGCTTGAGCATTTCGGTTCCCTCGCCCGTCGTCGACAGCTTTTCATACCGCACCGGCATGTCCGTGCCTGTGAGATCTCGTAGTTGTTCTCTCAGAAAGTCTTCCTCGTGCGCGTTGAGGCTCTCATCGCCCTGGGTCACCCACCATTGCGGGTACCGTTCGGCGATCTCCACAGGGAACAACCCGCTGAAGATCGCGTTGCGAGAAAAAGGCGTCGCTGTGGGGAGAATGCCGAAGTAGTACGAAACTTCGATGTCGAAAAACTCTGAGATCAATGGCTTGAGTAGTTCCCACTGGTCGAGTCGCAGACAGTCGACGATAACCAGCAATGCCTGGCCTTCGGCCTTGAGTAACGGAACGAGAAACTCTTCACCCACATCCACCGAGAGCGGCGGGCGATCGGCTTTGGGATCGGCGAGCCAGCGCGGGTAGTTCTCTTCGATGAATTCCGCAAAGTCTTTGTGCAAACTCGATTGGAGTGTGCTCAGGGCCTCGCGCAAACCGGACTCGTCTCCGCTGGAAAGGCGGACCTCCCATTCCGCGAGCTCGGCAACGAGTTCGATCCACTCCCGCCATCCCAACTCCGCCGATCGGCGCTGTTCCAGCTCGCGAAATCGTTGAACAAAATCCTGAGCCATGCGCTGGCGTCTGATCTGCGCACCCTCGAGTAGCCGGGTGATGGCGCTCAGCACCTGCCGCGGATTGACCGGTTTGACGAGATAATCGTCCATCTCAACGCCGATCGCTTCGCGCATCGTCCCAGCCTCTTCGCTCTTCGTAATCATCACGAGCGGAACGGCTGCATCGATCGCTCGAATCTCGGAAACCAGGTCCAAGCCGCGCTTTCCGGGCATCTGCTCGTCGAGCAAGACGATCCCATAGGGCTTTCGCTGCAATAACGCGATCGCGTCATCCCCGTGAGCCGTGCACTCGACGTCGTATCCCTGCTCCTCGAGGAAGAGCACGTGGGCGGCCAGCGACTCTACCTCGTCGTCGACCCAGAGAACCGTCTTTGGACGTGCCATAGGCCTAAACCTACCTGGGTCGAACCGTCCCCAGCAACGTAGGCCGGTAGCGACCCGCGACGACGCTCCTACATTCCTCTTGATACCGGCCTCTTGGTGCCGGCTGCCAGCCGTTTCACTAAATCATCAACCGCCATCGACACGTGAGTGACGCGTTCGCCAGACAGGAGACTATCCTCGCCGAGGCCCTCGGGACGGCCATCCGTGGTCCCAGACGGAACGGCCTGTTCGCGGTGTGGCTCGTGCTCCGCTGTTGCGGGGACCTGCTGCCGCCGAACCGGGTCAGCGAACGAGGTCACTCTCGGCGGATGGAGGGACTGGAACACCGCCTTCACGGGCTGTCGCTTCCCAGGCCGCTTCGGCGGGCCCTCATGGGAGCCCTGCAGCAGCTCCGCGAAGGCACCCCAAACGCGGTCGCCATAGCGCTACAGCAATTGGTCGCTCCGGTGGACGAGACGCTGGGAGCGACGTCTGGAAGGACCGTCGCCCGTGCCGCGGAGTTGGCGAGGTCACGGATGCGAAATGCAGCCCAGGAGTAGATATTCTAGGCTATGGCCAAGCCGCGCCGCATTGAGCGTATTTCCGTAGCCCGACTCATCCAGCGGATAGACTCCCAAGAGGGTGGAGAGCCCGCCGAGGATACCGTGACAACCGGTTTTCCCTCTATCGATCGCGTCCTCGGTGGGGGGCTGCGCCGGCGGGATCTGGTCGTGCTGGGTGGAGACATCGGTTCCGGGAAATCGGCGCTGGCCCTGAGCATCGCGCTCCGCGCCGCGTCGGCGAACGTCTCCGTGGTGTTTTTCTCGGGTGAGATGGACGAAGACCGTATTCTCGAGCGGGCCATGGCCATCGAAGGGCGAACGCAGGTCGATCAGCTTCGCAAAGCCGAGATTTCGGAGGAAAGACGAGCCGCGGTCGGATCCGCGGCTCTGAAGCTCCAGGACCTGCCGCTCCACATTCACCCTCTCGTGGGGCGCCAATTCGACGAGGCATTGGCCCCGGCGTGGCAACACGATCCGCAGCTCATTGTCGTGGACTATCTGCAGCTCCTTCCTGCTCCTTCCGATAAACTCACACAGGAAGAAGACAACGCAGCCGCACTTCGTGCCCTGAAAGCCCTGGCCCTCGAGCGCAATATCGCATGCCTTCTCGTAGCGCAACTCCCCAAGCACCAACCCGGCCGTCCCGACCCCCGACCGACCTTGGACGATTTCGGAACGCTGGGTTCGGTCAAGCAACACGCCGATATCGTGCTCGGACTGTTTCGCGAGGAGATGTACAACCCGGGTGGGGGAGTGGAGGGAGCGGCCGAACTCATTGTCGCCAAGAACCGCAACGGCCCCACGGGTTTCATCGATCTGTACTTCCACCACCGGTGGATGCGGTTCGAGGACATGCTGGATCCCGAGTAGCACACGGCGAACTCCAGGCCCATCTCCACCCCCACCCCCTTCATCGAACACGGTATATTTCACCGGCAACCCAACCAGCAGGCTCGATGTCCGGTCACAGCAAGTGGAGCCAGATCAAACGCAAGAAAGCCGTGCTCGACGCCAAGCGCGGCGCGAGGTTTACGCGATTGATTCGTGAGATCACGGTGGCGGCGCGTGCCGGGGGGGGCGACCCCGACGGCAACCCGAGGCTCCGGCTCGCCATCGAGACCGCCAAGAGCCAAAACATGCCCCACGACAACATCGAACGTGGCGTCAAGAAGGGGACCGGTGAGCTCGAGGGCGTCACCTACGAAGAAGCCACTTATGAAGGATACGGCCCCGGCGGCGCGGCGATCATGGTCGAGGTCACAACCGACAATCCCAACCGGACCGTGGCGGAGATCCGCCACGCCTTCTCGAAGCACGGCGGCAACCTCGGTGCGCCGAATTCAGTAGCGTGGATGTTCGATCGTCGCGGGCAGCTCTGTTTGGACGCATCCACGCTCGACGAGGACACCGCCCTGGAGGCAGCGCTCGACGCAGGCGCCGAAGACGTGCTCACGGAGGACGATCGGTACATCGTGAGCACCGATCCGACCGCGCTGCACACCGTTCACGAGAGGCTCATCAGCGCCGGCCTGAAGCCGGAGGATGCCGAGATCGGCATGATCCCCAAGAGCACCGTCCAGGTGACAGGCAAAGATGCGGAGAAGCTCTTGAAACTCATGTCGGCCCTAGACGACAACGACGACGTGTCCAAGGTGTTCAGCAACTTCGATATCGACGCGGAAACGCTCGCGACGGCGGGAGAGTGACCCCGAGGGTCCTCGGTATCGACCCCGGGACGGCGGTGACCGGATATGGCGTCGTCGAACCGTCCAATGGGGCGCCAGCTCATCTGGTCGAATGCGGAGTGATCCGCACGAATCCCAAACGCGAGTTGTGGCACCGCCTCGATTCTCTCTACGATGGTATCGTCCAGCTCATCGAGACCCATCGTCCCGACACCTTGGCATTGGAAAACGTGTTCTATGCCAAGAACGTACGAACGACGCTGGTGCTCGGGCATGCGCGTGGGGTCATTCTACTGGCCGCTACTCAGGCGGGCATCGACATTGTGGAATTCCCTCCCGCTACGGTCAAAAAAACCATCGCCGGCGTGGGCAATGCGGCAAAGTCACGAGTGGGGTACATGGTCCAACGTCTCCTCAACCTGCGTGAGGCACCCGCTCCAAGCGATGCGGCTGACGGCGTGGCGGTCGCGTTGACCTTCTTGCTGACGAGGAGACCATGATCGCCAGCGTTCGGGGCACCGTGACCGCCCGGTCGGGTGATCTCGTTACGATCGCCACGGCCGGCGGCGTCAGCTACGAAATGGCGGTCCCCCTCGGCGTGCTGGAGCAGCTTCCCCCCGCGGGGGGTGAGGTGCATCTCCACACGGTGCTCGTGGTGCGAGAAGACGGTTGGGCGCTATTCGGGTTCGAGACCGCCGATGAGCGAATCGTCTTTCAGCGATTGCTCGGCGCGAGCGGCGTGGGTCCGCGACTCGCCCTGGGTCTCCTGTCAGCGCTGGGAAGCGACCGGGTCGTTCGGGCGATCGCGGAGGGCGACCTCGCCGCGCTGTGCACGGTATCAGGCGTGGGCAAGAAGAAAGCCGAGCGCATGGTGCTGGAACTGAAGGATCGGATGAGCGACCTTGAGATAACCGGCGAGCCCACGGGAATCGGCAGCGCCGGCGATCAGTCCGTCAAGGCGCTCCTCACCTTGGGTTACGGACAGATGGAAGCGGACGGCGCCGTGCGAACGGTGTTAGCGGCAAATGGAACAGCCGATACCGCGGACGTCATCCGCAGTGCCCTGGAACTTCTCGTGAGGGGACAATGAAATCGGCAGAGTGGGTCTGTACGAAGTGCGGCACGACGAACCGCGCACTCATCAAAGATCAAAACACCACTGGCACGGACCGCTGCATTACGTGCCATCAGAAACACACGATTTCGCGCGGTGAACGACCCGTGCGTTGGGAGGCGGCCGCTACAAAGTGACTCGACCCGAGATAACGACGCCCGAGGTTCTTCCCCACGAGAGCGCCAGCGAAGCTTCACTGCGCCCGTCACACCTGGCAGAGTTCATCGGCCAAGAGCAGGTTCGTGAAAGCCTGCAGATTTACATCGACGCCGCCAAGAAACGTGGCGACCCGCTCGACCACAGTCTTTTCTACGGCCCCCCCGGTTTGGGCAAGACGACGCTCGCCACGCTCGTCGCCCGAGAGATGGGCGTGAATGTCCGGACGACCAGCGGTCCCGTCATCGAAAAGGCCGGCGACCTCGTGGGGCTGCTTACCCCGTTGAAGCACGGCGACGTGCTTTTCATCGACGAGATCCATCGCCTGCGACCGGTGCTCGAAGAATTCCTCTACCCCGCCATGGAGGACTTTCGCGTCGACGTACGCATAGCAGACGGGCCAAACGCGCAAACGGTGCCGCTTCGTTTGGAGCCCTTCACGCTGATCGGGGCATCGACGCGATACGGCATGCTGACTCCACCGATGCGCGCCAGGTTTGGAATCATCGAACGTATCGGCTACTACCCCGCTGAAGATCTGGAGCGCATCGTTGTCCGCTCGGCCGCCATCCTGAAAATCGACATTGAGGAGGAGGGTGCCAGAGAGATCGCCAAACGCAGTCGCGGCACGCCACGTGTGGCGAACCGGCTGCTGCGGCGCGTTCGCGACTACGCCCAAGTAAAGGCCAACGGTATCATCACTCGTGATGTGGCCAAAGATGGGCTGCGTCGATTGAACGTCGACGAGTACGGCCTCGACGATATGGATGTACGCGTTCTGAGAACGCTCATCGACAAATTCGACGGCGGTCCGGTCGGCCTCAACAACATTGCCGTTGCCGTGGGCGAGGACGCCGGTACGCTCGAAGAGGTGTACGAGCCGTTTCTGGTGCAGCAAGGGTTCTTGAACCGCACGCCACGGGGCCGTGCAGCGACGCCCGCGGCGTATCGGCACCTGGGCCTCGTGCCACCCACCAGCGGGGAGCAGGCATCCATATTCGAGCAGTGATGGAGAATGGGGAGCGGGGAGCAGGGAGCAGGGAGCGGTGGCACGGATCGCACGTGCGCCGCCAACGACCGCTCCCCGCTCCCCGCTCCCTGCTCCCGATTGCCACGCCATGACACCAAGTTTGCACCTCTCCACCGCAGCATTCGACTACGAGTGTCCGCCGGAGCTGATAGCCCAACGTCCAAATCGCGATCGCACCGCAAGCCGATTGCTGCATTTGGATCGAACCTCGGGCGCCGTCGTACACAGGCATTTTACAGATCTCATCGAGCTACTGGATTCTGGCGACGTGCTGGTGATCAACACGAGTAGAGTCATCAACGCGCGACTCCGCGGCGTTCGGCAAAACGGCGCACCCGCCGAGGTGTTGCTCGTGCATCCTGACACGGACGACAAGTGGATTGCCATGGTGCACCCGGGAGGCAAATTGAAGGTCGGACGCACGGTACGGTTCGAGGACGTGGCGGAACTGGAAATCACCGGTGTCATTGGGGGTGGCCTTCGGCAGTTGCGCCTCACCGGGCTCGATTGGAAAGAGTTGATGGACAGGTACGGTGCGGTGCCGCTACCGCCGTATATCGAACGCAGCCCCGAGCGCGAAGATCGGGATCGCTATCAAACAGTGTACGCGCGTGAAGACGGGAGCATCGCGGCGCCGACGGCGGGATTGCATTTCACCGACGACCTCCTCGACCGAGTGGAGCGGCACGGCGTACACGTCGTCAACATCGTTCTTCACGTCGGTCCGGGCACATTCAAACCGGTTGGCGTCGACGACCCAGCGGAGCATATCATGCACGCCGAGTGGTATACCGTACCCGCAGACACCGCCGACGCCGTGAACGCCGCACACGAAGGGGGACGCCGTGTGTGGGCCGTGGGAACCACCGTTGCGCGCGTGTTGGAAACGGCAGGACGGGACGGGACACTGCGACCCGCAGAGGGCTGGACCAAGCTGTTCATCTATCCACCCTACGATTTTCACATGGTGGACGGATTGATCACCAACTTTCACCTGCCGCGCTCGACTTTGTTGATGCTGGTGGCCGCCTTCGCCGGGATAGATAACGTTTTGGCCGCGTACCGCTGCGCTGTTGTGGAGCGTTACCGGATGTACAGCTACGGTGATGCCATGATGGTGGTGTGATGTTCGAGTTCCGAGTCGAGAGTGAAGATGGAGCCGCGCGTACCGGGACGCTCACCCTCCCCCACGGCACCGTGCAAACGCCGATGTTCATGCCCGTCGGCACGCATGGAACGGTTCGCTCTCTCTCGCCGGCCGACCTCAAAGCCGTGAACGCACAAATGGTCTTGAGCAATACCTACCATCTTCATGTGCGGCCCGGCGAAGACGTGGTCGCCGATCTCGGGGGTCTCCACGCGTTCATGGCGTGGGATGGTCCACTGCTGACCGACTCCGGGGGGTTCCAGGTCTTCTCGCTCGAGAGCGCCCGCACCGTGGACGAGGACGGCGTGACGTTTCGCTCGCACATCGACGGCGGTGAGCGCCGTATCACGCCCGAACGTGCCATGGAGATTCAGTGGGCGCTGAGACCGGACGTGGCAATGGCCTTCGATCACGTGATTCCCGGCGACGTCGAGCATGCCATTGCCGAGGACGCCCTCGAGAGGACAGGCAGATGGCTGGAACGGTGCCGTGCGCGTCACACGGAATTGACGCAAGGCCGAGCCGACCGACAGGCGATTTGGCCGATATTGCAGGGGGCGAGATACCACGACCTCCGCAAGCGAGCCCTCGATCGAATCGATAGCCTCGGAGACTGGACCGGTCTCGCGATCGGTGGCCTCGCCGTGGGAGAAGGCCGGAAGACGATGTACGAAGTACTCGAAGCAGTGGAGCCCTCTCTCCCGCGCGGCATTCCGCGTTATCTTATGGGCGTAGGGTTCCCGGAGGACTTGTTGAGCGCCGTGGCGCGCGGCATGGATCTTTTCGACTGCGTCGCACCGACACGCAACGGTCGCAATGGGTCGGCGTTTACGCCGGACGGACCGATCAATATCCGAAACGCCACCTACAGGACCGACTCGTCACCCCTGGACGCAACATGTGAGTGCGAAACGTGCACCGTGTACACCCGGGGCTACCTGCGGCACCTGTTCGTGGCGGACGAGTTGCTGGGTCTCCGGTTGCTATCCCTGCACAACGTGAGATTTCTCATTCGCCTTGCCGAGGATGCAAGGCACCATATCGGCGCAGGAACGTTCGCCTCATGGCATCGCGAATGGATCGAGCGCCATAACCATCGAGGGACATCGTGACGACTCTGTGGTCGATGCTTTTCGCCTTGCAAGAACCCGCGCAACCAGCGCGCTCTCCCGGCAGCAGCTTCTTTCTGATTCAAATGCTGCTCATTTTTGCGATCATCTACTTTTTCATGATTCGACCGAAGATGAAACAAGAACGCAAGCATCGCGAACGAGTGACACAACTGAAAAAAGGGGATGAAGTCATCACTGCGGGCGGAATCGTGGGCGAGGTTGTCCACATCAAGGACGATCGTGTCACGGTCAAGAGCGGCGAATCGCGCATCATCGTCATGAGAGAACGGATCGCGGACATTCCGTCTAAGGACCAAGAGAGATCCGCCTAGTGGCGTTGCGCTCCATCCACCTGTTGGGATCGCCGGCGTTGCGTAAACGTTCCGACGAAGTAGAATCCGTCGACGAAGAGGTACGCACGCTCGTCCGAGATCTGTCCGACACCATGACCGCGGCTGAGGGAATCGGCTTGGCCGCCAACCAAGTGGGATTGGCCCGACGCGTGGCCGTTGTTCAGGTCGGAGACCATCCCGAGTTGGTCCTGATCAACCCGGAAATTCTCGAGACGGACGGCGAGGAAAAAGACGAGGAAGGCTGCCTATCCCTCCCCGACATGTTCGGCGACGTCGCCCGTGCACAACGGATCGTCGTGGAGACGACCAATCTCGACGGAGAGCGGGAGCGGCACGAACTCACCGACCTCTTTGCTCGGGCGGTGCTACACGAAGTCGATCACTTGAACGGTGTGTTGTTTTTCGACCACTTGAGTCCGCTCAAACGCCGCATGCTCCTGGCAAAGTGGAAAAAGTCGCGCAAGGGGCAGACCGGATACATCAAAGAGGTCACGCCGGCGGAGGCGTCCGGGACGTGAAGATCGCTTTTTTTGGGACACCCGACTTTGCGGTGCCGTCGCTTCGCGCCCTGGTTGGTGAAGGATTCGACGTCGCCCTGGTCGTAACCCGACCTGACAAGCCGAGGGGCCGGACCCGTTCGACGATGGTTCCGCCGGCCATCAAACGCGTCGCCTTGGAAGAAGAACTCCAAGTCTTACAACCAGCTCGTCCGAGCGACCCAGAGTTTCTCGCACAGTTCAAGGAAATCGCGCTGGACATCGGCGTGGTCGTCGCATACGGACACATCCTCCGACCCGAATTGTTGCAGATTCCCCAGCACGGCTTTGTGAACGTACACGCATCACTGCTTCCCGCGCTGCGCGGTGCCGCCCCAATCCAACACGCGATTCTCCGCGGCCTCACCGAAACCGGTATCTCGATCATGCGGTTGGAGGAAGGACTCGATTCGGGCCCGGTACTACACCGCGCCCTCACGCCGATAGCCGAAGACGAGACCTTCGGCGAGCTGTCGGTACGCATGGCGGAGCTGGGAGCCCTCGCGCTCGTCGAGGCCCTCGGGTTGATCCAGATGGGTGAGGCCGAGTTTGAAACGCAAGACCACGCGCAGGCCACAATGGCACCCAAAATCACGCGGGACACCGCCCATATCGATTGGAGCGGCAAAGCCGATTCGATCGCCCGGCTGGTGCGTGCCATGGATCCCTATCCCGGGGCCTGGACCCAACTGGACGGGGTGCCGATCAAGTTATTCGGCCCGATAGGGGCCGATCGCCCACCCAGCGATGCACCCCCCGGCGAGGTCATTGAGACGCGCCCGGCGTTCGTGGTGGCAACCGGCCAGGGCGCCCTGCAATTCCTCGACGTGCAGCCGGCGGGCAAGAGACGGATGGCAGCAGCCGACTGGTTGAGGGGCCAAGAGACGACGGAGTGCCGTCGATTCGAGTGAGCACCCCACTCCCACGCCTGCACGCCATCACCAATAGCGACATCCTCGCGCTGAGCGATCTCACCGAGCGGGCGACGGTCATCGGAAGATCTCCGGACGTTGCCCTGCACGCCCGAGCGCCTGGCGTCCCGGGCCGAATGTTGGTCGAGTTCGCGGAAGTCCTGCTGCGCGCCACATCCGTAGGCGGAGCCCGGTTGTTTGTGAACGACCGCGTCGACGTGGCGCTCCTGGCAGGTGCGGAAGGCGTGCATCTGCCGGCCGGCGGGTTGCCGATTCCCAAGGTCCGCGCGCTCGTCGGACCCGACCGCTGGATCGGTCGGTCCACCCACAGCCCCGCGGAGGCGCAGCGCGCGGCCGATGAAGGGGCCGATTACGTGTTCCTGGGCCCGATCTGGGAGACGCCCTCGCACCCGGGGCAAGGGCAGGGGCGGGAGCGGGGGCGGGGGCGGACGCGCCCGGGCATCGGAGTCACGGCTATCGGGCAGGTGCGAGCGGTTCGCATAATCGCGATCGGCGGCATCACCCCCGACCGAGTGGCGCACTGTCTCGACGCGGGAGCCTATGGCGTCGCTGCAATTACGTCGCTGTGGCGGGCACCCGACCCCGGTTCGGCAGCGGCCGAGATGTTGCTATTATTAAAGAACACGTGATTTATGACTGCTTCGATCAACGTCACCGTCAACGGCAAGGAGCGAGCGTTCGACTCCGGTAGCCGCTTGAACGACCTGCTACGGGTCCTCGAGCTCGATCCGCGCATGGTCGTCGTCGAACACAACCGAAACATCGTGCGCCGGCCACAGCTCGAAGCCACCCTACTCGAGGACGGCGACTGTATCGAACTCGTCCACTTTGTGGGCGGAGGCTGAACCGCATTAGGATAGACCCATGACCACAACGGTCACCGCGCAGACCGACTCCCCGCTCACGATCGGAGGGCGCACGTTCCGCTCCCGATTGATGGTTGGGACAGGCAAATACGCCGACAACCAAACCATGGTCGAAGCCATCGACGCCTCTGGTGCGGAGATTGTCACTGTCGCCGTACGGCGAGTCGACCTGGACCGCACTCGAGAAGAGGGCATCCTCTATCATCTCGACCCAGAGCGATACTTCCTGCTGGCCAACACGGCCGCCTGCTATACCGCCGACGAGGCGATTCGCTACGCCCGGCTCGGACGGGAGGCGGGTTTCAACGAGTTCGTCAAACTGGAAGTCATCGGAGATCAGGAAACATTGATGCCCGACAATACCGGCCTGATCGAAGCCGCCACGACACTCGCGAAAGAGGGTTTCCAGATCATGGCGTACACCAACGACGATCTGGTGTCCGCGCTCCGACTGGAAGACGCCGGTTGTGCCGCCGTAATGCCGCTGGCGTCGCCGATAGGCAGCGGGCTCGGCCTGCTGAACCCTTACCACATTCGGACCATCAAGAAACGGCTCTCCGTCCCGGTCATCGTGGATGCGGGAGTCGGGACGGCATCCGATGCGTGCGTGACGATGGAACAGGGTGTGGACGGGATTCTCATGAACACGGCGCTTGCGCAGGCCGAAGATCCGGTGGTGATGGCACGCGCGATGCGACTCGGCGTCGAGGCCGGGCGCTGGGCCTACCTGGCCGGCCGAATGGCCAGGCGGGAGATCGCGGTACCTTCGAGTCCCGCGACCGGTCTCCTGGACTGACGGTGGCCTCGGGCACGGGGCCGCGGGAGGCAGCTCTCGACATCCTGCGAGCGGTGCGTGCCGGCCGACCCTTCGATCGAGCGCTCGACGACGCGATCACTACGCTTCCCAAAGTCGACCGCAAGCTGGCCCACGAGATTGCGGCAGGGGTGCTGCGAGAACGATTGGACCTCGATCGTCGGATAACGGCCGCGTTAACGTTACCAAAGAAACCTCTGCCGGAGGATTTGCGGGACGTTCTTCGCATCGGCGCGTACCAACTTTCGCACCTCGATCGTGTACCATCCTATGCGGCCGTGCAAAGCTCTGTAGATTTGGCAAAAACCGCGTGTGGTACGAAGTTCGCACCGTTGGTCAACGCGGTGCTACGAAAGGTTGCCGAGCAGCCCGACGCTGAGACCGTTACAGGACCGCCAACGTCGGAAAATCTAGCCGCGCGTTTTTCCCATCCCACATGGTTGGTACAACGTTGGTTCGAATATTACGGAGTTGAGAAAACGGAACACCTACTGCGACACAACAACTCGCGCCCACCGCTCGTCATTCAACCTGCTCGGTGGACCGGAGAGGAATTGGCAGCCGCTCTGGACACGGCCGACATTCCGCACAAAGTACATCCTTCCGGTTTCGGTTTCGTGATCACCGATACCGAAGTCGAAGCGCTGCCAGGGTACCAAGAAGGTGGGTTCATCGTGCAAGATCCGGCGCAGCAACAATTACTCAAGTTTGTGACCGCGTGCGGCCCGCCAATTCGTGCGTGGGACGCCTGCGCCGCGCCGGGAGGAAAAGCGGTCTCGCTCAGCCGCGCGGGCTCCGTACTGGCATCGGATTGGTCGCTACGCCGACTGGGCCGATTGCGCGAGAACCTGAAGCGTGCCGCCCCCAACGTCTGGCAGGTGGCGGCAGACGCCCGTCGCCCACCTCTGGCAACCGAAACCATGGACCTCGTGCTGGTGGACGCCCCCTGCAGTGCGACGGGCGCCATGGCAAGACACCCCGACGCGCGCTGGAGACTCGAAGAATCACAAATCCACGTGTTGGCACAACGCCAAGGGGAGATCCTGGCCGGGGTCGCATCAATCGTGAAGACCGGTGGTGTGCTGGGATACGTCACGTGCTCCCTGGAACCCGTGGAGAACGAACTGCAAGTCGATCGGTTCTTGGAACTCCACTCCAACTTCAGGAGAGACGACTCGGACTTGTTCGTGTTTCCCGCCGTTGACGGCGGCGACGGTGGATTTGCCGCACGATTGAGGCGAGCGGCATGAAGGTGCGCCGGCACACGTCGTCGAGCGGCAAAGTCCGCCTGAGACTCGGATGGTTCAAACCTGGAGCCTGGTTGGCGGCACTGGCCGGCGGTCACGATCGGAGGCTGTTCGCCGGTGGTTTTCTCGTGTTCCTAGTGGCCGGCTATTTCATCGCAGCCTTGTCGTTATTCCCGGCGCCGTTCTTCGCCGAGGCAAGGACGGTACCGGACGTCATCGGCTTGACCCAGAGTGAAGCGCAGGAGGCCTTGCTTGCCGAGGGTCTCCAGGCAGGAGACGCCGAAACGGTCAGCCATCCGACGGCCTCATTCGGGAACGTCGTCTGGCAGGATCCGCCCACGGGAGTCGTGGTACCGGAAGGCTGGTCGGTCCAGCTCTCGGTCAGTCAGGGGCCGCAGCAGATTCCGGTGCCGGACGTCGCCAACTACACCGGTGAGCTCGCCCGGCTGCTCATAGAATCGGCCGGACTGACACCGGTGATCGTCAGCGTGCAGACGCCGCTTCCCCGCGGTGAGGTCGAAAACACCCGTCCCCGGGCGGGAGTGACGCTCCGGCCGGGTGATAGCGTGCGGGTGCTGGTGTCCGTGGGCCCGGCGACCGTCGTGATGCCCGATCTGCTGGGCATGACTTTGGAGCAGGCTCACGATACCTTGGAGGCCCTGGGCCTGGTCATGGGCACGTTTATCCGGGGCCTCTCGCGAGCGCAGGCAGAGGGAACGATCTTTCAGCAGCAGCCACCCGGAGGCACCCTCACGGCAGCGGGCACGAACGTCACCGGCTGGTACGTCAGGAGATAGCAGTGATGGCAAACCCCATTCGTGTCGCCCCGAGCGTGTTGAGCGCCGATCTCGGCCGTCTGGCGGACGAGGTGCAAATGCTGGAAGGTGGGGGCGCCGATTGGATCCACGTCGACGTGATGGACGGGCGGTTCGTCTCCAACCTGACCTTCGGCGCCCCATTGATAAAGGCGCTCCGTGGTCTCACCGACCTGCCACTGGATGTCCATCTGATGGTGATGGAACCCGAACGGTACATCGAACCGTTTGCTCAAGCAGGAGCCTCGGTCTTCACGTTCCACCCCGAAGCCACCATCCACGTGCAGCGTCATCTGGCGGCGGTCCGGGAGAACGGCATGCGCGCCGGGCTGGCCCTGAACCCAGGGACACCGCTCTCGATGGTTGAGGAAGTGATGGATGACCTCGACTTGCTGCTAATCATGAGCGTCAACCCGGGTTTTGCGGGTCAATCGTATATTGGATGGGCGACGGACAAGATCCGCCGCACGCGGCTCCTGCTCGATCAGCACGGGAGTGGCGCATTCCTGGAGGTTGACGGGGGTATTACACCGGACACTATTGGGGCAGCACACGGTGCCGGTGCAGACACTTTCGTAGCAGGTTCGGCGATATTCTCGGCGCCCGATCCGGCTGCGCGGATCGGCGAGTTGCGTGATCGCTTCAAGGAGGGGGTATCCGTATGAGCAAGAATTCTTCGCGCGGACAATGGATCGCGGTCGGTATCATCATGACGCTGTTGGTCGGCGCGCTCGGCATCGGCGTGCTGCTCAACGAAGACATCGCGCAGGTTACGACTGGTGCGGAAGCCCCGGCATTCAACGCCGTGAACCTCGCCACCGGTGATAGCGTCACGCTCGCCGATTATCGCGGCGAAGTCGTGTTACTGAACTTGTGGGCAACTTGGTGCGGGCCGTGCCGA
>JAPULP010000064.1 GCA_027294815.1 Gemmatimonadota bacterium
CAACGGAGCCGGTCGTGGTTGCGTCCGGGCTCTATCGGTATGCCTTCTCGCCGCGCGGCGCACGGCTGACGGGTGCCGAGTTGCTGGAGTACGCGTCATTTGCGGGGGGCGACGCCGGCGTGGCCCAGATGATACCCGAGCCTTCGTCCTTCCTCGCCTACAAGCTCGTCGTGTTCGGCAGCGACACCGTGTCGCTCGCCGACTGGCAATTCGAGCCATCCGCCCAGCGAGTCGACGTTGGTCCCGACGGAGCGTCTCTTACGTGGGTGGCCCGGCGCGGTGTGGTCACCGTGCGAATCACGTACTCGTTCCTGCCCGACGAGTATCTCTTCCGTGTGCACGGGGAGTACGACGGCATACCGGGCTCGAGTCTGGTTCTCGTTGGGATAGGACCCCGCCTCCGCTCCACTGACTCCGACTCGATCGTGGACTTCCGCTCATTCGCGGTGGTGACGAAGAACGGTAAGACGGACAAGGTCAAGTTTACGTCGCTCGACTTCGGCGAGCGGGAGCAAGTGGCCGGCGGGCCGTTTGAATGGGTGGCGATCAAGTCGAAGTATTTTCTCGGGGCGATTCTCGCGCTTGAGGAGGGCCAGCCTTCGTTTGGCGGCGTGTCCGTCACCGGTGGTCCGCGGACGACGGCGCGGACAAACGGGCTTCTGGGCAGATTTCGCAAACGCGATGTCTCGGTGGCGACCCAAGTCGACACATGGGCGTCG
The DNA here is from genome assembly GCA_027294815.1 of Gemmatimonadota bacterium. GTDB lineage: Bacteria > Gemmatimonadota > Gemmatimonadetes > Gemmatimonadales > GWC2-71-9 > B3T1B10. The sequence continues at coordinate 720 of JAPULP010000064.1, forward strand.
CTTCCGGTGCCGGCCGGGAGTTTTGACTTTTCGGTCTATCTCGGGCCGCAGGAGTATCGTCGCCTGGCCAATATCGGCCACGACCTAGAGAACGTAAATCCCTACGGGTGGATACTCCGGCCGATCATCGGCCCCCTGGCGATTATCGTCGTGCGGATCATGTTGTGGTTACACGAGACGCTGAACCTTGCGTACGGCTGGGTGCTCATTGTGATCGGTGTTGCGATACGTCTCGCGCTGTGGCCGCTGAATCAAAAAGCGATGCGTTCGCAGATGGCCATGCAGGCGTTGCAACCGGAAATGCGCACCCTGCAGGAGCGTTACAAGAACGACAAAGCCAAGCTGCAACAAGAAATGATGAAGTTGTACAAGGAGCACGGGGCAAACCCGCTCGGTGGCTGTTTGCCGATACTGCTGCAGATGCCGATCCTGTTCACGCTCTTTTTCGTCTTCCTCAACACGATCGAGTTCCGCGGTGTGCCATTCATGTGGCTGCCGGATCTCTCTCTGGCCGACCCGCTCTATATTGTGCCGCTTCTGATGGGCGGATCGATGTTCTTTCTTTCGAAGATCGGCCAAATAGGTGTACCGCCGAACCCACAGACGAAGATGATGGTCTATGTCATGCCGGTCGTGTTCACGATAATGTTCCTGCAGTTTTCTTCGGGACTCAATCTCTACTACGCGACGAGCAACTTCATCAGCATTCCGCAGCAGTGGTTCGTTGCGCAGGAGCGACTCCGCCGGGCCCGCAAGAAAGAGTAGGCGTGCTCCCGGCACAGCAGTACTCGACCTAACTTTACTCCATGCTCAGTGACGTGATAGCGGCGATATCGACGCCTGCGGGTCGATCGGCGATCGCCGTGGTGCGTGTCTCAGGCCGAAATGCGTTTGACGTTGCGGCGCGGGTGCTCGACCCGTTTCGACCGGAGCGGGCGCGCCGTGCGACGCGGACGCGCGTGGTCCATCCGACGACGCGCGACATGATCGATGATGCACTGTGTGTGGCGTTTCCTGCGCCGCAGTCGTATAGCGGTGAGAACATGGTCGAAATATCGACGCACGGTGGGGTCCTGGTTCCAGCGGAAACCCTCGGGGCTTTGCTTGCCGCGGGCGCACGTCTCGCCACACCTGGTGAATTCACGCGCCGGGCCGTACTGAATGGGAAATTGGATCTGCTTCAGGCGGAGGCGGTCGGGGATTTGATCGAAGCAACGGCGCCGGCGCAACGGCGGGCGGCGCTCGGTCAACTGGATCGCGGCCTTTCGACGCGGATCGAGAAGCTGCGAAGTCGGGTGTTGGATCTCGAAGCTCTCATATCGTACGAAATCGATTTCCCGGAAGAAGACAGCGGACCGGTACCGCCGGAGCGGATCGACGCGGCTGTGAGTGAGTTGTGTGTGGCCTTGAGGGATCTTTCACGAACAGCGGCTGAGGGAGAGCGGTTGCGCGAAGGGGCACTGGCGGTGATCGCGGGGCGGCCGAACGTCGGCAAGTCGTCGCTCTTCAATGCTCTCGTGGGTCATGAGCGGGCGATTGTCACGGATATTCCAGGCACAACGCGCGACGCCATCGAGGCCCCGGTTAGTTGTGACGGGTTCCCGTTTCGTCTCGTCGATACGGCAGGCCTGCAATCGACCGACGATCGGGTGGAGCGGATCGGTGTGGAGGTCAGCCGGCGCTACCTAGACGGAGCCGATCTGGTTCTGTACTGTGCGGAGGCAGGCAGGAATCTCGAGGCGGACGAGCAAGACTTCGTGAACCAGCTGCAAGAAAAAGTCGTCATCGTCCTGACGAAGGCCGATCTTTTGAAGAGCGACGACGGTCTGCCCGCGGGAATCCCGGCGTCTGCCATTTCGGGCGAAGGCCTTCCAGAGCTACGGGCGGAAATGGCGCGATTTGCGTTTGCCAGTTTGAGCGGCCGCGCCGACATCGAACCCTTGGTTACCCGCGAGCGTCATCGGGCTGCATTGGGACAGGCGCTCGAGGAGACAGTAGCATTCCGTGACGCGCGGGCGGCCGGCACGGAGGCAGCGGTCGCCGCAGTTCATTTGCGAGCAGCCGTGGGTGCGCTGGAGGCCATCGTCGGTGTGGTGACGGCAGACGATGTTCTTGATCGGGTGTTCTCGTCGTTCTGCGTCGGAAAGTGAGACTACTCGGAGTTCCGGGGCCCCATCACCTTCTGCCAGATTTCGTCGGCCAGCCATTCCAGGCGATCCTGAGCGTACTCTAGGTCAGCTTGCGGCATCACCTGCGCGTTGGCCGTGACATTGCGAACGTGCTGTATCAACTCGTCGAGGAGCTCGCGCAGGGCGAGGTTGCTTCGGCGTTCGTCTTGCTTTTTCGGACGTCGGGGGGTCATGCCGACTGCGCCTCCATGGCTTCCCGGTCGATGTCGAGACACTCTTCGGCAGATGCGCGTAAGGCGTCGGCGATGCCGAAGCGTTCTACGTAGCTTTCGACCATTCGATATCCCAGGTAGTAGCCTGAACGTTCGGGGAGTGCCCTTCCGGCTAATTGTCTCGAAGATTGACTGGTGCCGCCGGCGAGATACCGAAGCCGGTAGCCGATCCCGGTGTAGTCCAGCTCATCGACGATGGATCGGCGCAAGAAGGCCTCTAGCTCTCGCAGACGACGATATTGTCGGCTGCCGTAGCCCAGATACTGACGGGTGGCGAATCCCGGGGCTACCTGCCGCGATGCAGCGACGGCAAGACCCTCGTTGACCAGCATTTCTCTCAAGGTGGCGCGGCTACCGCTCTCCCAGCAATCGTAATCTCCACCGGCCTCTTCGATGATCCGGGCGAACTCGCTTTTGCTGGTCGGAGACGTATATCGCACGGTGTGTGCCACTTCATGTGCGATCCACAGAGGCATCAGGTTGGGCGATAACCCCAAGCCATATGTCTCGGGGTTCGGCCGGCCGGTGAAATGCTCGAGGCAGACAAACGCAACGCCCCGGCCCCCCACGACCAACTCGCCGGCGTTGGCCCCACCGACACCTACCATCAAGTACAAATCGACGGGTCGGTCGACGCGAAACACGTCTTCGCAACGTGCCAAAGTCTCACCGGCGATGGATTTTATGTCTACGTGCTCCAGCAGAGCGTGCAGGTCCCTACGCCGGGCGGTCACGGCCCGGCGAATGACCTCTGTGGCCTGCGAGCTGTTCGGGTCGAGGATGTAATTGTGCCAATAGGCGGAAAGCACCGGTTGATGCGCTTCGTAATAGCGTCGATACCCCTCAATGGGATCCGGCGCCGACGTCGCTTCGAGAAAACTCGGAACTAGGTCTATGAGCATGGGAAGAGGGAGTAATTTGTGTCGGCGGGACGCGGTTCAGCAAGGAGCGTTAGCGTTTGCGGAGGCGCTCGCTCATTTCGTCCAGCAGCTTGCGCTCTTTCGGGCTGAGACTTTCGAGACCCGTGGCCGAGATCTTATCGAGCACACGGTCTACCTCGTCATACGGCGAGGGGGGACGCGCGGGAGGAGCTTGCGCTGGAACTTCTTCCTCTTCTTCGGCGGCCTGGGCCGTCGGGTGAGCGAGTACCCGCACTGGTTCACGGTGAACCGTCACCGCGGTCCGACTCGGCAGGGCGTTGCCGAACCGCAAGTATCCCAAACCGGCGAGGAAACCGCCCAGATGGGCGAAGTGTGCGATACCGTCGCTCGCACGGCCGAGACCGGCCAGCAAGTCGAGTGACACGAACCCAACGACGAGCCACTTCACCTTGATCGGGACCGGCAATGGGAAGATGAACATTTTCGCGTCAGGCCACCGCACGGCGAATGCAAGGGCGACGCCAAACACCGCGCCGCTCGCCCCCACCACCATGTTGACTGGAGCGATGGGCAGGAACGCAAAGGACGCTGCGGCGCCCCCCAAGCCACACAATAGGTAGTAGCGCGCAAACGCCGTCCCTCCCATCCAGTCCTCGACGTCTCGGCCAAAGAAGAAGAGCCAGAGCATGTTGAAGGCGAGATGGAAGAAGCTTCCGTGGAGGAACACGTACGTCACGGCGGTCCACGGTTGCTGCACGATGAGACTGGGGCTAAACGCGAACCACTCGAAGAACCACCGACCGGTAAACACCGTGATGGTTAGGAGATACACTAGGGCGTTGGCGACCAGGAGTCGTAGGACCCACGGGGTGACAGAGAAAGGCGAACGCGGCTGCATCTATTCTTAAAATCCCCTTGCGCGGGCCTTTGTTCCCCGGCAGCGATCCACGGCGAGGTCGCAAAGTGTGGTGCACAGTTGTCGGAACCCAATTCCGGAGGCCTTCGCCGATTGCGGAAGGAGGCTCGTGCTGGTGAGTCCCGGCAGAGTATTTGCCTCGAGGCAGTGGAGGTTGCCTTCGGTCGATAATATGAAGTCTACGCGCGACATGTCCCGTAGTTTCAATACGCAGTGCGTCTTTGCCGCGCTGGCTTGGATGGTAGCGGTCGTCTCCGAGGGCAAGTCTGCCGGAAAGATCTCCTGCGTCATCCCGGGCGTGTATTTACACTCGTAATCGAAAATGTCGTGTTGCGGGATGATCTCTCCCACGGCCAACGCCTCGTCTCCCAGTATGCCAACCGTGAACTCCCGTCCGCGAATCAGCTGCTCGATCATGACATCGTCATCATGTGTTTTCGCGAGTTCGACAGCCGATCTCAAGTCATCCGGCGTGTCGACGACACTCAGGCCAACCGTGGAGCCCACTCGTGACGGTTTGACGATGAGGGGCCATCCAAGGGCATCGATACTCTCCGTCGCGGAGGGCCACATCACCCAGTCCGGCGTTGTGATGCCGGCGTGCTGCATTAGTCGCTTTGCAATGTCCTTGGCCATCGCGATGCCGCTACCGAGAGCATCGCTTCCAATGTAGGGTACTCCGGCAAGGTCCAGTAGCGCTTGCAGTTCTCCACCTTCCCCCTGCCGCCCGTGCAGCACCAGAAAGACGACGTCCGCTTCCCTGACCTCCGGGAGCTCAGTGAGGCGTGGGCCGAGTTCTTCCCGCCGCAGAGCTTCCAGTTGGTTTAGCGTCGGAGGTTTGCGATCGACCACGCCCGTCAACAGGTCGGCCTCGCAGGAGGAAGAAAGGGGTCCGGAAACGGTATCCACAACCGAAACAGTGTGTCCCTCTTCACGCAATGCCGCCACGACTTGCGCGCCACCAGCAAGAGCCACGTCGCGTTCCGGCGTGGATCCTCCGGTTAGAACAGTGACGCGGTGGGTCACGGCCGGTACACGACTCGATACTCGGGTAACTCCCACAGTTCCACCTCTTGCACTGAAACGTGGGGTGCGGCTTTACGGAGCCGATCGCGTGCGGAATGGTAAATGACCTGGACCACCCGTTCGGCGGATGGGACATGTTCCTTGAACGGCTCGAGGTCGTTGAGGTACTGGTGCTCGAATCCAGCCACCGTTTCCTTCACGACACTCTCGATTTCGCGGAAGTCCACACCCATGCCTTGCGGCCCAAGTCCGTTTTCCTCGACCCGGACTGTGAGCCGCACGCGCCAATCGTGGCCGTGCAGTCGCTCACACAGGTCTACACCCGGCAATGTGTGGGAGGCCGAGAACGCAGCCTCCGCTGATAACAGGTAGTGAGCCATCGATCGATTACTTGTCTATCCGATTCAACGGATTCCTGCCACCTGGTGGAGTACGTCATAGCGCGTGATGATGCCTTCCAATCCACCATCTCGCTGTACTAACGCCGCCGGATTTTCTCGGGATAGCAGAGCCGACACGTGCTCGAGCGGCGCGTCGGCGTCTACGACGGGGAACGGAGTTTCCATGACCTCGCGCACCGGTCGGGCAAGGGACCCCGGTTCCGCGACGGCCTGTGCCATGAGCGCCCCTTCGGAGATGGAGCCGACATTCTCCCCATCATCAACAACCGGGAGTTGGGAAACATTGTATGAACTCATGAGATTGAGCGCTTGGCGCAGGGTGGCCGACGGCGCAACAGTTACGAGTTCGGGGGCGTCGTCGGGTTTGAGATCGAGGAGTGTGCCAACAGAAACACGTTCCGCTTCGAGCATCTGGTTTTCGCGCATCCAGTCGTCGTTGTAAATCTTCGAGAGATATCGCTCGCCAGTGTCAGCGAGGATGGTAACGATCAGCGCATTGGAGTTGCGTTTTAGCTTGGTCGCGACCTGCAAACACACGTGCACGTTCAGGCCGGAAGAACCGCCGAGGAACAAACCTTCTTCGCGCGCCAAACGCCGTGCCATCTTGAAAGAGTCGGGATCGGACACGGTCATCCAATCGTCGACATACTGGAAGTGGAGCGTGTCCGGAATCTTGTCACCCCCGATGCCCTCGACCTTGTAGGGGTGTCCAGTAGCCAGCTCTTTTGTGCGGCTGTAATGGCTGTAGATGGAGCCTTCGGGGTCGCCCGCGATGACCTTGATGTCGGGGTTCTGTTCCTTGAGGTAGCGCCCCGCGCCGCTCAACGTGCCACCTGTTCCTGCTGACGCAACGAAATGGGTGATCTTGCCCTGGGTTTGCTCCCAGATCTCGGGCCCTGTGGTCTTGTAGTGGGCTTCAGGGTTGGCGTCGTTGTAAAACTGGTTGGCGAGCATGGCGTTCGGCGTGTTCTTGGCGATCGACTTGGCCTTCATTACGTAATTGTCCGGATGGTCTGCGGGGACCGCTGTCGGCGTAATGACAACATCGGCGCCGTACGCGCGAAGCAACCGAACCTTTTCGTCGGACATTTTGTCTGGCATGGTGAAAATGCAGCGGTACCCCTTCAACGCCGCGGCAATAGCCAATCCGACACCGGTGTTACCCGACGTTCCTTCTACAATCACTCCGCCGGGTTTCAGCGCGCCGCTTCGCTCGGCTGCCTCGATGATGGCGAGCCCGATACGATCTTTGAGCGATCCGCCCGGGTTGAAGAACTCTGCCTTGCCGTAAATCGGTACCCGCAGTCCTTCGGTGACCTTGCTGAGTCGGATCAAGGGAGTGTTCCCCACGGTGGCAAGCACGTTGCTATAGCCGAGGGGATGTGGGGTGTTCATTGATTTTCTCCCGCAGCAACGAGATCGGGATGTCTGAAGTATACCGGTTGTACGAACGCGGTGGCGACAGGTAAGCCGTCACGCCTGGCGGGGGCAAAGCGAAGTTGATCCACACTCCGTAGCGCGGCCGAGTCGAGTTGAGGGAAACCGCTGCTCTCTTCGATGCGTGTAGAATCGGCGACGATGGTGCCGTCTTCAGTGGCATAGAGCCACAGGTGCACCACGCCTTCGATCTGCTGCTCGAACAACTCCAAAGGGTATTCGACCGATGGTTCCGGATTGGTCACCACGGGTGGTTCAAAACCTCGGACCTGTTCGCCCGGTTGCTCGGGGGACTCTTCACTCTGGCAAGCCGCCAGCATCACCGGTGCCAAGAGAATCACCCACGTCGCTTTCACCGCTCCTCCACACGGCGCTTGAACTCCGCCAGTTGTCCCAGCGCCTCGATAGGGGTCATTTGGTTGATATCCAACGCCCTCAACTGTTGCAAGATGGGATTCTCCGGGTCAAAGAGGGCGAGTTGGCGTTCGTCCGGGGCGGGTGGTGGCGTCTGCCCGACAACGTGATGTCCCGACTCGAGGAGTCTGAGGATCTCGCCGGCTCGATTCACCACCGATTCGGGCAGGCCTGCGAGCCGACCCACATGGATGCCATACGATCGGTCGGAGCCTCCGGGCGACAGTCGGTGCAGAAATATGATGTCGTCTCCCACCTCGCGAACCGCCACGTTGTAGTTGCACGCATGTTGCAACTCCTCGGTGAGCTGGGTCAACTCATGATAGTGAGTAGCAAAAATGGTTTTGGCGCCGACATTGCCGTGGAGATGTTCCGTCACGGCCCATGCAATCGCCACGCCGTCGTATGTCGATGTACCACGTCCGATCTCATCCAACAACGCCAAGCTGCGAGAGGTCGCCCCGTGAAGAATCGCGCTTACCTCACTCATTTCCACCATGAACGTCGACTGTCCACGGCCGAGGTTGTCGCTCGCGCCCACACGGGTGAACACCCTGTCGACGACACCAATCGTAGCCGACTCGGCCGGAACAAAGGCGCCGACCTGTGCCAGCAGAACGCAGAGCCCAACTTGGCGAAGCACAGTGGACTTGCCGGCCATGTTGGGCCCCGTGAGCAACATGACACGCTCGGATTCGTCGAGGTGTATGTCGTTGGGGATGAACTTTCCGGGCGGGAGCATCCGTTCTACGATTGGGTGGCGACATTGCCTGAACGTCAACGTCATCGTGTCGTTCATCGTGGGTCGCACGTAGTCGTGCGTCGCCGCGGTGTGCGCGAAGCTGGAGAGTACGTCGAGCTCCGCCATGAGTCTCGCCGTTAGCTGAATACGACCCAAGCGCTGGTGCACAGCGACACAGAGATCTTCGATGATCGCCTTCTCGCGTTCTAAGGCCTGCTCTTCGGCGCTGAGGACGCGAGCTTCGTACTCCTTTAACTCAGGGGTCACAAATCGCTCGGCGTTGGTCAGCGTTTGCCGACGCTCGTAATCGTCCGGCACGGCGTCGCGATGAGTCTTCGTGACCTCGATGTAGTAACCAAAAACGCGATTGAAGCCGACTTTGAGCGACGGTATCCTGGTTCGTTTGCGTTCCTGCGCTTGTAATCCGGCGATGAACCGCTTTCCACCGTCCCGCAGATTGCGGACCTCGTCGAGTTCGGCATTCGCGCCAGAACGGACGGCGTCGCTGTCGCCGATGGAGACGGGCGGTCGTTCGACCAGCGTCGTGTCGAGCAGCTCATGGAGATCGGCGAGGATGTCAAAATCATCCGTAATCCGCTCGAGTTGGGCCGAGCAGTCGCGACCGGCAAGCGTGTCGAGGGCGTTCTGGACGTCGGGCATGCTTGCCAGCGAATCGCGAAGACCACCCAGGTCACGCGGCGATGCGCGGCGGGCTGCGGCACGGCCTGCAAGTCTTTCGATATCGCGAACGCCATCGAGGCCGTCCTGCACTCGCCCCCGACCTCGCTGATCATCAAAGAGCACCTCGACGGCGTCGTGGCGGGCCTGGATGTCGTGTAGGCGAATCAATGGAGCCAGCAACCATTGGCGGAGCAAGCGGCTGCCCATTGGCGTCTTGGCGGTGTTGAGCAGGTCGTAGAGGGTGTTGCCCGCGCCCTCGGCTCGTAACGGCTCGACGAGTTCGAGGTTGCGCCGCGTCATCGCGTCGAGGGGCATCGTCTCACCCGATCGCAAAACAGTGGGCCGAGTGATCTGTGGCAGACCGTTCGGTTGGAGTTCACCCGCGTACCTGAGCAACGCGCCGACCGCGGCCAGAGCAGCCGCATCGGAGGGCTCGATACCCAGGCCGTCCAAGCTGGCCAAACGGAATCGCTGAATCAGCTCCTCGGTCGCGGATTGCGCGTCAAACTCCCAGGCCGCGCGTTGCGTCACCATGACGTCGTCCCCAAGGCTGGGGAGCTCGGCGCCCTCCGGAATCACCATCTCTTTGGGGCTGTATCGGTCGATGGCCGCGGCCAAATCGAGCGGCCTAACGGACTCGAGAAACAGCTCGCCGGTGGAAACGTCGAGCGCTGCCAGACCCGATGGCTCGGCCGGCAGCACGGCTACGAGGAAGTTGTTTCGGTGGTCCTCGAGGAGATCGTCGGAGAAAACCGCGCCCGGGGTGAGAGTCTCGATCACGGCGCGTTTGACGATTCCCTTGGCGGTGCGCGGATCTTCTACTTGTTCGCAAATGGCCACACGGTATCCCCGCTCGATCAAACGGCGCACGTAACTAGTAACGGCTTTGACGGGGAATCCGGCGAGTGGAACATCGGCCGCGGCACCGTTGTTTCGGCTCGTTAGTGTGAGGCCCAACTCGCGGGATGCCAATTTGGCGTCATCAAAGAACATCTCGTAGAAGTCGCCCATGCGAAAAAAAAGGATCGCGTTGGTGTGTTGCGACTTTATTTCCCGGTATTGACGGATCAGCGGCGTGTCAGGCGATGAGGTTTCCTTGGATGATTTTGGTGTCACTGGTGTTCTTCCACGACGAACGGCCCGTCCCCGAGACGGCGCCGCAGTTGTCGAGCAAGCTCATCGGCGTCGCGGCGGCTCGTGAACCGCCCAACTCGCACCTTCAGGAGCCCGTCCTGGTCGCGAAAAACCCGCGGTGTATATCCCTGCGCGCGGAGCGCCTGCATGGTGGCGTCGGCGGCTGAGGCGGTGCTTACGGCCGCCACTTGGACTGCGTACAGCGTTGTGCCGGTTTGGAGCGATTCGGTGTTAGCAGTATCGGCGGTGATGGCGTCCGCTTGCAGTGCTGCAAGTACATCGGCGCATCGCTGTAGGTAAAAGCCTGCGCGGTTGCCCAACTCGATGTTCTCGTTCGACTCTCTCTGTGCCTGTGCCATGTATTGGCAGCCCGCGGTCGAGTTGTTGAGGTCGAATTCGGAGCGTCCGGCCCAGAACGCCGCTTCGCCCCGAACAGGACTCGTTGGGTAATCCAAGAGAATCCGGTCGGTGTAACGACGGGTATCGCTGAGGTCCCCGTCGGCGTAAGCAAGTTGTGCTAGGCGAAGCAACGACCGGTCGGCCCAAGGCGAGTCAGAATACTCGATGCTCACGCGACGGAAATACTGCTCGGCCGTCGCTGCCGTGTCGCTCACCAGCCCTGCGGTGAAGAGCACGTGCGGGTAGGCCGCGTCGAAAGGCGAGAGCCGGTTCAACTGCGCGTCGACAATGGCCTTCGCGGAATCGGTTTGTCCTTCGGTCGCTAGCCGAACAACTTCTCGCATGAGCGAGTCCTGAGGTGACGCGTCTTGCTGCTGAGCCGTCAGTGGCGCTGCCCACAGGCCCATCATGATTGTCAACCGCCGGATCATGCCGCCTCCTTCGCAGACCCGAAACGTAACAGCAGAGTGGTCATCGTGGCGCGAGGGTCGCTCAGTGTCGTTGACTTGAGCTGCTCGTCCGCTTCGTGCATCAACATCAACGCGGCGTCGAGTTCTTTGGTCGTCCAGCGCGTGGCCGCCACTATCCATCGCTCCACCTCCTCGCCGTACCGCCCGAGGCCACGGGGCCGGGCGCTCTTGAGATAACGCCATAGGTCGTCCTTCACCTGGCGCTGGTTCTTGCGTTGGTCAGCGAGCGCCCGCGCAAGTCGAGAGCCGAGCAGGGTGGTGCCCATGGCATTGAGCATCTTGACCCCCGTCATCCCCGGTTGGGGCAACACCACATCTAGCAATTCGACGGCGCGAAGGAGATCACGCCGTGCGACCGCATCGATCCAATCGGTCATTGTTTCGCCGTGCCGAACACCCACAAACTGCTCTATCTCTTTCACACCGATGACTGAGCCGGTATCCAAGGACGCACCAAGCTTATCTACCTCGCTGGCGGTTATCGAAAGGCTTCCTCCAACGGCGCGTATCAAATGCATGGCCGCGTCGTGCTCGAGAGTCATGTCCCAGCCGGCGGCCCTCGCCTTCGCCCACTGGCAGAGCCCGTCTGCATCAGGAGGTCCGACCGACACATGTGTCGCCTGCTTCGCGACGGTGGCATTGGGCTCGCCTGCGCCAATCAGGATCAGCAGTGTCGTGGGGGACGGATGCCCGAGGTAGCTCGACAGAACCGACCAAATCTTGGCGTTCTTTCGCCACTGTTCAATGCCGCGCACCACCACCACTCGTCGCTCGGCGAGCATTGGGGGTGTTTCGAGGAGCGTGTGAAGGCTTTCACCGTTCAGGTCGCCGGCTCCGCGAATATCCACGTTGAAGTCTCGAGATGCAGGATCCACGGCGACGTCGACGATCGCCTTGACGAGCTCGTCTTTGAGGATGTCCTCCTCACCAGTCAGATAATAGACCGAGGTGAGGGAGCCATGTTGGATCGCCTGTCGGACAGACGAATAGTCAATCGCCGACATATTTTGCGGAAACTATAGGGGCTGCTATCGGGAGGAAAGTGCGGGCCGTTGCTACTCCGGGTCGACCAAGCTCGTCAGGGTGACGAATGCCTGAGAGGCGCGCTGGGCATAGTCGTCCGTCGTCCACGCCGGTGTCACAAACGCGCCGGGGGCCTCTAGGTTGCCGAAGGTGACGAAAGGCGGTCGCGGATGAGCCTGTACCATCGGCATCGGTCGTTCATGTTGGCGCGGCTCGACCTCGCGAGTGTCTTGGGTGACTCCCTCTACCACGAGGACAGCCACGGAGGCCGCTAGGATGAGCGACCCGACCAGGCGGACGGGAACCGCGAAGTGGGGGTCGGGGTTGAGAACCGCGGCCGCGAGCCGTCGCGCAAGGCTGGGCCGGAAACTCGGCGATGGCTCGATCTGGTCGCACGAGCGCAGCAAGTCAACGCCCCTGGTGATGACTTCATGATATCGGGCGCACCTGGGGCAGTCGGAGAGGTGCACGATGAACCGCCACCGCACCTGTTGGTCGGCGATGGTCTCATCTCGGAAATCGGAGTACCGAAGCAAGAATTCGGAACAACGCATGGCTTACAGCTTGGTTGGTTGGCAAGGGTACTACCGCTGGCACCCAGCGATGTTCCGGCTCGTAATGGTTGTTTGGCAGGGGTCCCCGGGGGGCGGGCCAGGGCAAGCTGCCCGCCCCCGCCCCCCGGGTATTTCAGTCGAGTAGGGGTTCTATCACCTGTGCGAAGCGATTGCGAGCCCGGTTGAGACGGCTCTTCACAGTTCCCAGGTTGCACTGGGTGATATCGGCGATTTGCTCGTAGGTCTTCCCCTCGAGTTCTCGCAGGACGAACACCACCTTGTGGTGCTCGGGTAGCTGGTTCACGGTCCACTCCACTAGATCGCGAAGCTGGCGTTTCCGGTAGAGGTCATCGGGGCGATTGCGGTGATCTTCAAACTGAAGTGGGCGATGGTCGGCCTCCCAGTTTTTCTTGATGGTTTGGAAGAGAACGAGCGGGTTCCGGCTTCGGTTGCGAAGCTCATTCTTCGCGAGATTCGACGCGATCGTGTAGATCCACGTCGAGAACTTCTTGGATTGGTCGAACCGGTCCAGATGGCGATGCACCCGAATGAAGACCTCTTGTATCAGGTCCTCGCCCCGTTCGCGGTCACCAATCGTGCGGAAAACAAAGTTGAGCAATCGTCGCTGGTATCGCGTGACCAACTGCTCGAATGCCAGCGCGTCGCCGGCGAGATGAGCCGCAACCACCTCAGAATCGGTGAGTTCCCGAAGCCGGGATGGCGCGGACCGGGGTTGAACCCCGTGCGTGGGCTGGACTACAGCTATCATAGCTCCTCCTGGTGTATCCCTCCAGAAACACCAAGCCCATATGACTCCCCGCCAGGCGATGAGTCACCGGGTGTGTCCTCTAATCACGTCGAGGGTGTAATACGCAGGAACCGTACCGTGCAAAACCGACATTTTGAAATGATCTAACTCGTTGTTTTACATAGATATAGATGCCGCGACACGGTTGGGGGGCGTCCCGGAATGGGGATGCTGTGTCCCCGGAATGGGACGCGCGGTTCAGTGACCGAGGACAAATCCCGCGGCATAGAGCAAGCCGACGATGCTTTTCCCATCGATGATTTCCCCGTCTTTGATCATCTCTAGTGCCACCGAGATCGGGCGGGAGACTACCTCAATGAGTTCGTCGGATTCGAGATCCTGATTCTCAACCTTGAGGCCGGTGGCGAGAAAGAGGTGAATTCGCTCGTCGGTGAAGCCCGGTGTCGTGTAAATGGTCGTCAGGGGCCGAAGCTCCTCCGCCGTGGCTCCGGTCTCCTCCCGCAATTCACGGCGCGCGCAATCCTCGGGCGCCTCTCCTGGCTCGAGTACGCCGGCCGGAATCTCCCAAATCACTCCTCGCGCGGCGTACCGGTACTGTCGCAGGAGCAGCACGTGTGGATCCGGTCCGAGAGGATCGGACGTGACAGGAACGATGGCGGCGGCGCCGGGGTGTCGCACCACCTCGAGCTCCACGGTTTGTCCGGCCGGGTTGCGAATGGTCTCGATGTCGATCTTCAGGAGACGACCGGCGTAGGCCTCCCGGGTGGAGATAAGGGTTCCAGTCGGTGGGTCATCCATACTGCCGTCCTATAGGTTGGTAGAAAGGTCGTCGCAGGCGACCGCAAGGTTGGGGGTGTCGCAACTCACCGACCGGATGGAGCTGTCCGAGCGAATGGTTACCGGCAAAAACTTTCCGTTTTGCCGAAATTTACCGTCTGCAAAGGAAGCACAAAAAAAGGGCGCGCGCCCCGCGTTCCGGGTTCAAGGATGCACGACGCTCAGGATTTGCGCGAGGTGTAAAGGCGCTTATAATTCTCGTCCTTCGGCCAGGTAGCTCAGTTGGTAGAGCAGCGGACTGAAAATCCGCGTGTCGGCAGTTCAATTCTGTCCCTGGCCATCGCGGGTTCCGTCGGTCGCCGCCCTTTTCGGGCGGCGATTCGCATTTGGGTCTATTGCGGGAGACCCTTTTTCTTTGAAGGAAAGACTAGTTGAACTCGGCGATCACCGGCGCGTGGTCTGACGGTTTCTTGCCTTTCCGCTCGTTCCGATCGACGCGTGCTGCGGCGGAACGTTTTGCCATCGACGGTGTCCCGAAGATGTGATCGATGCGCAGCCCGTCGCCCTTCGGGAACGCGAGCATTCGATAATCCCACCACGAGTAGACACCGCCGTCGGGGTGGTGTTTC
>JAPULP010000065.1 GCA_027294815.1 Gemmatimonadota bacterium
GCATTGAGGCGGCGGCCAGATGAGGTAGTGCGCGTAAGCGCCGTTGCGGCTACATTTATCTAGAAATCGATCCCCTGACCGTGTCATGTGGTTCTCCCCGACCGGCCCGCTGATCGATAGGAGAGCCGCGTTGCGGCGCCAGTTTTTTTAAAGGCCGACACACCTTTATAGCACGTCTATAGCACGTCGAACGTCCACCGTTTTTTGTAGCGGCGGGTCACCCCGCGGCGCGACGGTTTATTCGTAATAGCGGAGTGGTGATTAGGTGAGCAACAACGAAACTCTTGGAGTGCTGGAAATCCTTGGCAACGGCGCGGCTTTCATCCGCCGCAAGGAAGCGAGTTACACACCCGGCAAGCGTGATGTCTATGTCGGACCGAAGCTAATACGGAAATACCACCTACGAACCGGTGATGAAATATCGGGCACGGTGGGCAAGCGCCCGCGGAACGGAAAGAGTGCTCCGCTCGAGAAATTGGATTTGGTGAACGGCAGGCCTCCCGAATCCCTCGGCCATCGAGCGGTTTTCAAAGATCTCGGCGCCCAGCATCCCAAAGAACAGCTCACCCTCGAATGTGGCCGCACCTACCATGGCCAACCCGACGAAACCAACCGGGTCATCGATCTCCTTTGTCCGTTCGGCAAGGGACAACGTGCTTTGATCGTCTCGCCGCCGAAGGCTGGTAAGACGACGATCTTGCAGGCGGTGGCCGAGGGGATCGCAACCAACTATCCCGAGTGCGCCTTGTACATCGTATTGGTCGACGAGCGACCCGAGGAAGTGACCGAAATGGAATCCACGGGATTCGGTGAGGTGGTCGCGTCGAGCTTCGATCATCCGCCGTCGCGCCATGTCGCGGTGGCGGAGATGTGCCTGCAGCGCGCCCGGCGGCGAGTCGAGATGGGCGAAGACGTGGTGATCATTTTGGATTCGATTACCAGGCTGGCCCGTGCGCACAACACTGTCGACGAGGGAAGTGGAAAGACATTGTCGGGGGGCCTCGACGCGACCTCAATGGAAAGGCCAAAACGGTTCCTCGGCAGCGCCCGTAGCATCGATGCCTCCCGGGGCGGCGGTTCACTCAGCATCATCGCGACGGCCTTGGTGGATACCGGATCCAAAATGGATCAGGTGATCTTCGAAGAGTTCAAGGGGACGGGAAACAGCGAGTTGCTCCTGAGTCGCGAGCTGGCCGACCGTCGCATTTATCCGGCTATCGATTTGCTCGGCAGCGCAACCCGACGCGAGGAGTTGCTGTTGTCGGATGATGCATTGACTGCCTCTCACGTGATGAGGCGTGAGTTGAGCTCGGCGACCCCCGTCGACGCTATGAAGCGGCTGCTGAGTGACATGAAGGCGACGAAAACAAACGACGAGTTCGTCAATATGGTTGTCGCGCGAAGCCGCTGACGCGCCGCAGACCACCCATCCCCACGGCGGTACTAGGAGATTGGGCCGGTCGGTCGTAGTTTTCTGTTGCGTCCCAAGAGAAAAGACGCATGATCGGCAACCGCCGATTGCGAGCGGAGCGAACTCGAGGCCTGGCCGCCTGCCAGGCCTCGCCGCTTTTGGGGCTAGAAGTGCAGGTTGCTCTGGAACTTGAAAGACCACTCCGTGTCACCGCTGGCCGGTGACCACACGTCGACGTTGGCCAAGAGCTTGTTGCGGCCCGTGAGGCGCAGTGCGACACCGGGCGTGATCAGCCACCCGCCTGCGAGGGCCGCATCCGTGTTCGGGTCAGCCCAGCTGAGACGGAAGTGGGGCTCGATCCCGGAATAGCCGCGGTCGCTCTCTACAGGAAAGATGTAACTGACGATGCCTTGCGCCGACACAAAGGTCGACGGATCGCCGTTGCCGTCCAAGTCGATCCAGTTTTCGCCGGTCATCAAAGCAGCCTGAAGATGAAACCGGTCACCGTACCGGCCAACCTCGAAGTCAGCTCCCACGGCCACGGCGTACGCGTTTTCCATGGTGGGATCGACGTAGTCGTGCGCTGAAAAGTTGGCGCCTATCCGGACATCGGAAGTAGCCTGCACCACCGCGCGTCCAGCGTACGACTTGGTACCGTTCTCGTCTGGCCTGTTGGAACCGGTTCCGTTCGTGAGCGACAATCGATAGTCCAGCTTTCCCAAGGCGCGGCCGTCCACCAGAACGCCGACGTCGCGCTCCGAATACCGCAGCGCAACACTCAATGTCCCCCAGGAGCACACCAGGAACGCGCACGCGTCGACGCCGCGGACATGTCCGCTTCGCTCGATGGTGAGAACCTGTGTGGAGCTGTACAACTCGAAGATATCGAAGGCTCGCTTGAACTGTCCGAATGAGACGCGAAAGGCCGGATCGAAGGTGAGCCGGAGGTACGCGTCCTTGAGATTGAGTATGCCCGCTCCGAAGTCAGGCTGCACCCTGCCGTCCACCAGGTCGTTGATCTTGACGTCTGCAGTGAAACGAGCGCGTCTGAGCAAGAACTCTGCCGAGCGCGGTCGGTCCACCGAGGTGGTCCAGTACTGCAGGTGAACGCGTCCGGTCAACGTAAATTCGATCGCCCGAGAGTTGATCCTGACCTGGGCGTTGGTTGGGCCGGGAATGAGCATCGTAAGTGAGACAGCAGCGATGATTCGTGACGACGATTGAATCAGGGCGCCCATTGATACCTTGTCATAAAACTGTGAATGCGGCGTGACAGACTCCTACATAGGCTACGAATTCCAAGGGTTGGTGACAAGGAAAGGCCTCCACGGAATCGGATGGTGGTCGAATTGTCACAATTGTGTCACAACGTGTCCGGGTCTCCCGGCGTATTGGACTCTTCGGGTGTTGCAAGTGGAGCGCCTGGAGGCGTTGGGAACTGCTCTTCATCCATCGGGTCCGGAGCGAGTTGCACCACGTTGGGCTCGAGGAAATCCTCCTCCTGCAGGGCTGGAAGTCCGAGGGATTGCTCGA
>JAPULP010000066.1 GCA_027294815.1 Gemmatimonadota bacterium
CGCCTTCGAGATGCCGAAGTCGGCCAACATCGCCCGCCCGTCGTGATCGAGCATGATGTTGCCGGGCTTGATGTCGCGGTGCACCACATGTCGTGAATGAGCGTGCCCCAACGCGCGCGATGCCTCCCAGAGACACTCCTGCGCCTGCTCGATGCCCAGTGCGCCCCTCGCCAACACCTGCTCCAGCGACTCGCCGGAAACGTATTTCATGACGAAGAAGTGCAGGTCGCCCGAGCTCTCGACTGCAAAGATCGGGATGATGTTGGGGTGATCCAGCTTGGCGGCCGTCCGGGCCTCGCGTTCGAAGCGTCCGACGAGATTCTCGTCGTGCGAGACATCCAGCGGGAGCACCTTGATGGCCACCGGACGTTCGAGCGTTAGATCTTCGGCAAGGAACACCGCGCCCATACCGCCCCGCCCGACCATCTTGTCGACCTTGTATCGTCCCTCGAGGGTCTGCGTGAGGCGTGTGATCAGCTCGTCGGGCCGCTCGACTGTGCGCGCCCCCGTGCCGGGGTCCGACAAGTCCGCACCACACTCGAGACAGAACTTGCTGTCTTCCGGGACGGGGTTGTTGCAGTTGATGCAGTTCATGAGCGTCAGCGATTGCTCTTGAAGCTGACCGGCACACGTAATTGCGACTTTACCAACGGCATCTCTGGAAGCTCGGCCTGCAACATATCGGGGATCGCGACGACATCCACAGACGTCAACGAATACTCGGTGGGAACGCCGGCAAAATCGACGACCACCAAGAAATAGTCACCCGCGTCGAGCGGCACGACCACCTCGTCGGTGGCGCCGCCGATGTTGCTCAACCCCATCAGCGTCAACGCGGCAGGGAGATCGTCGCGCAGTACGTAGATGTCGAGGTCGGCCTCAGGCTCCAAGGCATCGACGTCGAACGTGACCTGCCGCCCGTCCGCGCCAACCGTGAAACGGAACCAGTCGATGTCGTGCGGGTTGTCGATCGTCAGTGTCCGCGACACGTCGAGCGGTAACTGCGGCGCGACGTCACACCAGTCGTTTTCTTCGAACGCGTCGGGTGGTAGAGCGGAACGGTAGAGCGGCAGTATCGCCATCTCGTAGGCGCCGGGGGTGGTATACGCAGCGAGGATATCGTATTGGCCAGCTGGGAGATCCTTGAGCGCTATCACGACGGAGTCGGCCAGCTGCTGGGGCGGAGCAAAGGGGATTCCCTGGCAGGCATATAGGCTGGGCCCGATGGACCACGAGCCGGGACCGAGGCCGAAATCAGGTACCGCACCGTCCCAGACCAGGGAATCGGTGAAAAAGACGGCATATGTCCCCGGACCGACCGAATTCGAGCGGATGAGGATGGTGCGATCCCGTGTCTGAGCTTGAGTGAAGCGATACCAGTCGGTGCGCAGGCTGTCGTCCCGGAGGCGTTGCTCGAACGCTAGCGCCGGATTTCTGATGATTTGGTCGAGGACACCGAAGTCCCACGGAATGGTGTCGTTTGGCTCGTAGATGTCCCGCTGGAAAACCCTGATGGTGTCGAGACCCGTCGCCAATCCCTCGACACCGAGCACCACCGCAGCGGTGAACGCGGGCGTCGGAGGAGGGACCCACACGGTGAGGCGCCCAAAACGATTGGGCTCGTCCGGCGTATCGGGCGTGTAGCTCTTGATGGGGGTTTCGGCTCCTCCGAGGGAGACCAGGATGAACGGCTCGGGGTTCAGTCCGGCGCCGAAAATGGTCACCGTATCGCCAAATCGGAGAACACGGGGACGAACGCTGTCGATCTCGATGAGGTCGTGAATCCGCACCAGCTGATCTGCCGACGTGGCCCCGGCGAACTCCACGGCTTCAGCCGTGACCTCCGCGGTGCCCACGCTGACCGTGACCATATCGCCGGCCGCATTCACCGTGGCAATCAGGGGGTCGCTCGACGAAAACACGATCTCGGCGTTCTCGAGCAGATTGCCGTTTGCGTCGACGACCTGCGCGCTCAGACCCCACAGCTCGCCACGCAGCAACTCGGGGATCGGGTCCATTACCACCCGCAGCTGCTCGCTGCGCTCCGTGGGGTACACGCACGCAAACGTGGCCCCTGCGCCGAGAGCCAATCCAAGACCGAGGGTCCTGCCTGACCTAAGGATACCCATTTGTCAGCCTAATCCATTGTAATATAACGACTTACGCCATCGCTCAGCCCACCGCCAAAAAAAACGGGCTAGGCCCGTTCTACAGACCTTATTGTTGGCTCCGGGGCAGGTTTTCCGCGCGGACCCAAGTCACACATTGGGCCGCCCAAAGCTCACAAGAACCCCGCCCTTCCCCTTCCCCCGGCGGTACGGCGGTATCGCAAGGCGGTAGGGCGGTAAGGCGGTAGGGCGGGATTTGCTACCGCCTTACCGCCGGGGAGGGCGGGGAGTGGTGGTGGTACCGCCCTACCGCCGGGGGCAGGGGGAAGGGTGGGGGGTAGGAGGGGAATCACTCCGGTGTGGAACAAATCCGTCTGCCCAACGATCTAAACTCCCGGGGCATTCTTCCGTAGTGCTCACCAACCAGTCTTCGGCCCGGGAGCGACCATGATAAAGCTGCGCGGCATCAACCGCACGTTTGGGCGCGGTGACGAGCGAACCGACGCATTACGAGGCGTCGATCTGGACATCACCGAAGGGGAGTTCTTGACGGTGATGGGACCGTCGGGGTGCGGCAAATCGACGCTGCTGAGCGTTGTCGGCATGTTGGACAGCGAGTGGGAGGGCGAGTACCACCTCTACGATCAGGCCGTTCACAAACTCAAGCCCAAGCACCGGATCGATCTGAACCGCCAGTACATGGGGTTTGTTTTCCAGCAATACCATTTGATCGACTCTGTGACGGTGTATGAGAACCTCGAGATTCCGCTTTCCTATCGGAAGATTCCGTCTGGCGAACGCGCAAAAATGGTCGACGCGATTCTGGAACGATTCCAGATTGCCGACAAGAAGAAGCAATACCCGAGCAGCTTGTCCGGCGGGACTCAACAGCTGGTAGGAGTCGCGCGAGCGGTGGTCGCCAACCCGAAAATCCTTCTTGCCGACGAGCCCACCGGCAACCTGCACTCTGCGCAAGCGCGCGAGATCATGGAGCTGTTTCAGGAACTGAACCGCGGCGGCACAACCATCATGCAGGTGACACACTCCGAGACCAACGCTGCGTACGGCATGAGAACCGTCGAGATGCTCGATGGGGGTGCGCTCAAAAACTGACGGGACCCCTGCGGCGGCTTGGCTACGTCTTGACCGCGGGTTACGATTCCCTCCATGGGTCTCGAGGAGCACCAGCTCAAGATCGAGCGGACCGCCCGGTACGCTACCCTAGGAGACGGCCACAAACCCCTTTCGCAGGTCTGGTTCGTCTGCCACGGATACGGGCAACTCGCCCGCGAGTTCATCCGTCATTTCGAGATTCTCGATGACGAGACACGTCTGATCGTAGCCCCCGAGGCACTCTCCCGTTTCTATCGCGACGGAACGCAGAGCGAGATCGGGGCGTCGTGGATGACCCGTGAGGCGCGACTGAATGAGATCGACGATTACGTCGGTTATCTCGACGCACTGTACACTCACGTGTTCGAGCGGATAGAACGCGACTCCGTCGAGGTTTTCATACTCGGTTTCTCCCAGGGAGTGGCGACAGCGGCTCGATGGGTCGCGCATGGGACGGTGCACGCCGAGCACTTGATCCTCTGGGCCTCGCTGGTGCCGCCCGAGTTTCAGTCCCGCGAAGGCTTCCGCCGGTTGCGCGCGTTGCAGTTGACGCTGGTTCGTGGATCGCAAGACAGCTACCTCTCCAACGCACATCTCGAGGAGCAACGATCACGCTTGGAGCATCACGGGGTCACCGCGCGTGAAATGGCGTTCGAGGGGGGGCACCGATTGGATCGCGAAACCCTCATCGAGATCGCTACTGATCGTAAACCAGCGGACCACGGTGGATGAAGACGAACGACTTGGTCCGGGCTTCTAGATCCGAGACCGTACGAACACGAAATACAGCAACAGCACCACCGCCAACACCCACATACCCCACCGCACGTGGCTCGCCCCACGGCCGAGAGATTTGATGACGGGGTACGTAATCAGCCCCAGCGCGATCCCATCAGCGATCGAGTAGAAGAATGGGATCCCGATGATCGTCAAAAACGCGGGCACGCCTTCGGTATAATCCGTCCAATCGATTCGCGTTACGTTCCGGACCATCATCGCGCCAACCAGCACGAGCGCGGGGGCCGTGATCGGTGGGTAGCTCCCGACCATCGCGACTATGGGGTAAAAGAAAAGGGCGGCGATGAACAGCGCGGCAACAACCAGCGCGGTCAACCCGGTCTTGCCGCCTTCTTCAACGCCGGTGGCACTCTCGATATAGCTGGTCACGGTGCTCGTGCCGAGCGCCGCACCGGCGACTGTTCCGAATGCGTCGGCGAGCATCGCGCGTTTGACCCGCGGGAGTTTTCCGTCACGCAGCAATCCGGCTTGTTCCCCAACACCTATGAGCGTGCCCATCGTGTCGAACACGTCCATGAACAGAAAGATGATGACGATCGGTATCATGGCCGCCGACACGGCGGTGGCGAGGTCCATTTGAAGGAACGTCGGGCCCATCGAGGGCGGGAGCGCTACGATGCCGTGTGCGGGCGCAAACTGCGTAACGAGAAGCGAGCCCGTGACCACCTCCGAGTTCGATACGGCGTCAGGCAAGAGCGGCAGCAGTGATCGCAACAGCAAGGTGAGCGCGAGCGAACTCGCAACTCCCAGCACGATCGACCCCCTAACCTTCCTCGCATGCAGTACCGTGGCGACGACGAACCCAACGAAGAACACGATGACGTCAGGCGACCCTAGGTGCGGGTTCATGGAGACAGCCGTGCCCGGGTCGACGAGCACGAGCTGCGCGTTGCGGAGTCCGATGAACGCAATGAACAGGCCGATGCCCACCGCGATGCCGTGTTTCAAGTTCGGACTCACGGCGTCCATGAGCTTTTCGCGCAAGCCGACGAGAGAAATGACGAGAAACAGGACGCCCGCGACGAACACCGCTCCCAACGCCGCCGCCCACGGTTCAGGAGCGCCGACCGCTGCCGCCGCAGGGATCGCCGTGAAGACGAAGAAAAAATTTTGACCCATGCCCGGCGCCAACGCGATGGGATACCGCGCGGCCAACCCCATTACCGCGGTCGCCAGTGCTGCCGCAAGGCACGTCGCGGTCGTCACAGCGCCAAAATCCATTCCGGTCGGCGTCTCGAACATCGCTCCGGACAACACGGCGGGTTGCACGAAAATGATGTACGCCATGGTCAGGAAGGTCGTGACACCAGCCACCAGCTCGGTGCGGACCGACGTGTTGCTTTCGGAGAGACGGAAATAGCGGGCGAGTATCGACACGAGGGGAAGGTGTTAGGTGTTAGGTCTTAGGTGTTTGAGAATTCTAAAACCTAAAACCTAAGACCTAAGACCAAAGACCTAAGACCTAAGACCTAGGAGAAGGGCCGCTCCGCCCCCGCAAGATAGATGGCGTTGAACAGGAACTTGAACGTGCCGTGCGGCTGCCCGCGTCGAAGCACTTCCGGGCCGAACATGTAGAGGTGGCCGGCGCCCACCCGAGCCTCCACCATCGCCACGCCGTTCTCCAACAGTTCTTGGCCCCACGCCCATCCGCTCCTGAGCGGTGTCGGCGTGTCGAACCACGCCAGCCGAGTGACGCCGTCGGCCGCGGCCGTCGGACCCAGGTCGAACACTGGGCTGTTGTTGAAATGAACGTCGATTTCCTCGCCCATGCCCCAGGCGACCGGGCGGGTGTTGTCCACGCGAATTCGCAAAATGGATCCCGGAACGAA
>JAPULP010000067.1 GCA_027294815.1 Gemmatimonadota bacterium
GCGCCGCGGCCGACCGTGTCATCCCGGTCTCGCGGTTGAAACCCTGGAAGATCTGCCAGCTGAGACCGAGCCTGCCCGACCAGCTGCTCCGCAGGTTGTCGAAATCCTGGCCGGCCAAAGAGCGGCTGTATGAAGCCGTCACCGACGGGAAGTACGCGGAGCGTGAAACGCCCACCTGTGCGTCCGCCGACCGTGCGGCCGCCGTGATCTGTTCGATCGTTGGCCCATGGGTGAGCGCCTCCACACGGATGGCGGCTGTGTCGAGGTCCGCGATGAACGCGATCGATTCGTCGCCAACGGCTCGTACGTCGCCGTCAAAACCGATCAAGCGTGCAAGGTTCGCCGAAGCGGTGGCCCGCTGGGTCTGGCTATTGATGAGTTGCAGCCGCGCGTTCGCCCACTCGACGAAGGATTGCAACGTGTCGGAGCGGATCGCGCTGCCCGCGGCGAGCCGATCACGTGTCGTTTGAAGTTGACGGACCGCGCGTGCGATCCGTGTCTGTGATACGCGCACGAGTTCATCCGCCGCAAGGGCGTTGAAAAACGCCTGTTTCGTTTGCAATGCGATCTGGAACTCTTGCGCCGTGTAGTTGGCCTCCGCGCTCGTGACGCCTGCCCCTCTCGCTTTCGACTGGGCGTTACGCCTGAATCCGTCGAAGACCGTATAGCTGGCGCTCAGTGACCCGTTGACAGACGTCGCCGAGCCCGAAACCGTGATCTGGTTTTGCGGGTCGAACCGCTCGCTCGAGTTGATGCTCCAACCCGAGCTGCCGGTGAGCCGCGGCAGCCAATCGCTGATGGACTCCCGCTTCGTCGCCAGTGCGACTCGGATATCACCCTCTGCCTGAATGATGGCGGGGCTGTATTGCTTTGCGAGACTCATGGCCTCGTCCAATGTCACAGTCGGAACTTGGGACGCTACGGGCTCCGATACGGAGCCCAACGAGAGAGCGACCGCAAAAGCGATCGCTGGTATCATTTTACTGTTCATCATCTTTGCTTTGCTTGGGTTGTTTACCTTTGGCGTCGGCTGGCCCGTGCGGCTCGGACGCTGTCGGTGTGGGCGAGCATCTGCCGGTACACGTCGGCTTGGCTGCTATCTAGTGGCGCGATGATCTTGGAGCGGGCATCAACCCTGATTTCCTGGATCCTCCGCCGTTCTTCCTCTCGCAGCTCCTGTCTCATCGTGCGCCAGTTCGCGTTGAACTCCTCGAGCACAACCTCGATCTGCTGTCGCTGGTCGGGTGAGAGACCCATTCGCTCTTGGAGAGTCTCGATGTACGGTGTACGAGACGGCCGCTCCTCGCGCTGCTCCCGCTCTTCCAACGCCGCTGACCCCGTGCCACCGACGATCAAACCTGCGGCGAACACCGCTATGAGAAGGCCGCCGGCCGCCAACTTGGATTTATTCATTCCGACTCTTCCCACCGGTTAGAAGACATGTACGGGGCGCCGTCCGTTAGCGCTCCGGAAACGCGGCCAGGATGAACCCGACATCGGGCGGAGTCGATGCCACGGTCAGTACCGAGGCCTCGGTCTCCGCGCGGAGTGCCTCCTCGGCCGTCGCGGGCTGGACGGGCGCAGCCGGTGCCGTCGCGAGAGTCAGTCCGACGGCCAGAGCCACCAACGCCGCGGCCGCCACGAGCCCGGGGCGCGCCCAGGTCCCAAGGACCTCCCACCAGTCACCGCGACGCAGCCGGAGATCCAACACCCGGACCTCTGCCATGACCCGGGCGACAAACGCCCGGTCGTCCCCTGCCTCCAGCACCTCGCGCAGAGCCTTGCCGAGGTCCCACAAGGGCCGGTGATCGAATGGTGAGTTTCTCATACAACTTCCTCCTTCCAATGGTGCTGCCACGAGGTCAGTGCGGTTCGTAGGCGTCGACGCGCGTGAAACACGTCCGAACGCACCGTCCCCTGGGGGATGCCCAAGATCTCGGCGATCTCCGCGTGGGAGTATCCCTCCACGTCGAAGAGCGTTACGGCCATCCGCTGCCGCTCGGGCAGCCCGGCCAAAGCCTCCCGAAACGCCTCCCGGAATGCCCGCCGGTCGGTCTCGACATCTGGTCCCGGTCCCCCGCCGACCGTCGATTCGGACAACTCGTCGGCGGCCCGGACTTTCCGCCTCCGCCGCCGATCTGCGGCCGCATTGGCCACGATCCGCATGAGCCACGGCCCAAAGGGCCGATTTTCATCGTACCGGTGGAGGTGCCGCAGGGCCGACAGGAACGCATCCTGGGCCGCGTCGTCCCCGTCGTCCGGGTCTCCCAGCACGGCTCTGGCTACCCGCCGGGCCTGGCCGGCATACCGCTCGACCAGCTCACCGAAGGCCTCCTGATCCCCAGCTTTGGCCCGAGTCGCCAGGACCGATTCTTTCACACTCATTCTACGTCCAGGATTAGGGCCTCGTTGACCCCTGGCAAGGGGTATGCTCTGTCTCCGGCACCCAACGCCTGGTCCGTCAACCGGTGCCGAGCCCGAATTTCTCTTGTTCGGGCCGCAGGGCGTCGATCGTGAACTGAATGTGCTCCTCCAGCGGGACGCCTATTTCCTCCGCTCCCTGGCCGATGTCGTCTCGGTTGACCCCCCTGGCGAACGCTTTGTCCTTCAACTTTTTCTTGACGCTCTTGATTTGGAGGTCGTTCAGGCTCTTGTTGGGCCGCACCAGCGCGCACGCCACCAAGAAGCCACAAAGTTCGTCGACGGCGAAGAGCGTCTTCGCCATCTGCGATTCGCGGGGCACGTTGCAATATGTAGCGTGGCCGAGGATGGCCTCGCAGATCGCGTCGCCTACGTCGCGCCCGCGCAGCAAGTTGACGCCAAACGATGGGTGACCCTCCGTGGGGGAGTGTTCCTGATTGGGATATTTCTGGTAGTCGAAGTCGTGTAACAATCCCACCAGACCCCACGCGTCTTCGTCCTCGCCGAAGCGGCGGGCATATGCTCTCATCGCCGTTTCGACTGCGTACATGTGGCGCCGAAGGTTTTCCGTTTCGGTGTACTCGTGCATCAGTGAAAGTGCTTCTTCTCGTGTCATGACACCCCGTCGGGAACCCAGTGTTCGAGCCAGTATTGCAGCACGATAAGCGGCCAAAGCGCGCGCGCGTGGTTCGCTCTGCCGGCTCGATGGTCGCACAGAAGTTGGTCGATTGGGATGGTGGACAACACCCCCTCGGGGCGTATCCGTTTGGGGTCCAGGAGCCGGTTCACCTCACCGCGCAGTCCGTCGTTGATCCACGCCGCAACCGGCACACTCAATCCGCGTTTGCGTCGCCTCACCACCCAACCCGGCACTAGAGGAGCAGCGGCTCGCTTGAGCACGCCTTTTCCACGCGAGCGTCGCTGGAAATAGGAGGGCGGGAAGCTGCGAGCCAATGCCGTGACGTGCGGGTCGAGAAACGGCGCGCGCGATTCCAGCGATACCATCATGCCGGCGCGGTCGAGTTTGACGAGGAGTCCATCCCGGAGGTAGGTGAGGTAGTCGAATCGCATCGCCGCGACCGCGGGGTCGGCGCACGAAATGGTAGGCAGAGCATCGCACACGCCCGTCTGGGCATGTTCGGGCAGGTAGGAGAAGAGCCCGGTTCCAAACCATCCGATGTGTCGTTCGAGCCACGGGCGTCCGGCGTATTTCGTGAAACGTTGGATCATGAGAGACAGGGGCACGGGGCTGTTGGTCGAAGGTATGGTTGAAAGCACCCGCTCGGTGGTGCGGCGCAAAAAAGGTGGCAACGTCGCGTACGCGTCCGCCGCTCGGTGGCCGGGGTAAGTGGGATAGCCTCCGAACAGTTCATCGGCGCCTTCTCCTGTCAGCACGACGCCGACGTGGTCCCTGGCCGCTCTGGAGAGGAGATACGTCGGCAGCAAGGCTGGGTCGGCGAGTGGCTCGGCCATCCGCGAGAATACGGTATGAAAGGCTTCCTTTAATAGAGGTTCGTCTATTCGGATCTCGACATGCCGGGTTTTCAAGTCTCGACTCAATCGCCGTGCGTGCTTGCCTTCGTCGTACCGTGAATTCGCAAAGGATGCCGTAAACGTGTGAATGGGTCGGGCTGACGATCTGTTGGCGATTGCTGTGATGAAGGCGGAATCGATGCCCCCGCTGGTAAACACGCCTACGGGTACGTCGGCGGCCAGCTGTTTCTCCACGGCGTGTACAAAAAGATCTCGCAATAGCGCCGATGCGTCCGCGGGGGTCGCGGGAGCCGCCATCTTGGGGACGGAGATATGACGCGTGCGGGCTCTACCGGCACACTCGAATGTGATGGACGTGCCGGCCGGGACTTTGCAGATGTTTTGGAACAGCGTGTGCGGCTCGCGAACATATCCGAACGTGAGATATTCGTTGAGCGCCGATTGGTTCAACCGTCTGCCGAGAGCTGGGTGATGCAGCAGGGCCTGAATTTCGGAAGCGAACCAAAGCTCGCCGCCGCCGTGTGTGTAGAAGAGGGGTTTTTCACCTGCCCGGTCGCGCGCCAGCGTGAGCGATCGTGTGGGCTCGTGCCACACGGCCAAGGCAAACATCCCGTCGACCTCGTCGAGGCCTGAAACACCGTCGGCCTCGAACAGGGGAACCAGCGTTTCTACGTCGCAGCATGAGCGAAACCGATATTGCGAGAATCGCTTCCGCAACGCGGACGCGTTGTAGATCTCACCGTTGCAGACAAACCACGCGTTTTGCGACGAGTCGGTGAAGGGCTGGTTGGCTTGCGGCCGGCGGTCGATGATGCTCAACCGTTCGGCGCCGATGGCCGCGTGGGTGGACCGGAGTACTCCGGAATGGTCGGGGCCTCTATGGTGCAAGCTCGCTCCCATGCATGCGAGCAAATCGGGTCGCTCGAGCGGTCGCTCGGTCAGCGAGACCATTCCATATATGCCACACATGATGTTGTACCCTACTTCAAACGAGGTTCTTCTCGGAATTCCGAGGTGTGCGATGGGAGACACGATTCTGGGCCCATCTGCCTCACCTCAGTTTAGCCATGGAATCCACAAACAACAGGTTCCAGGCTAATCTCCGTGCTTTCCGTGGTTTCAGTGGCGATTGGGATGGGTGGAGTGGGGTAACAAATGAGTGGGGCCGGCAGCGTCGGCGGGAATCGCAGCCAGATCCGAGCCACCACACGGACCGTACGCGGCCACCTTGCGGTTACTTGCAATGAGCGGAAGACGATCCGCCAGGAGACTGCGCGCCGTCGCGTTGTCCGTCGAGACCAGGAACACGCGGGGGGGCCGGCAGTCTGACAGAGCGTCCAGCCACCAGTCGACTGGGCGAAACGGAGACTCGATGGCGTCGCGCCAGCGGGAATACGAGTGAGTGAGATAGTTGCTCGTGAGTTCGGAGCCGTCGGCCGTCGCAAGGCGAAACTCGCGGCCGAGATAAAATGGGAGCGACAAGGGATACGTTTGGATCGCGACGATCTCCGTCTGCTCGGTCAGGACCTGTTCGATTGCGCTTGCCAGATCTCGCGCGGATCGGTCGTCACCGATCGCGGTCATGAGGTTCACGCTCACAAAGGGGATGGCGACAACGGGAACGCACATTGTGAAGAGTGCGATGTCTCGTTTGTGCGAAACGACGAGCCCCACCACGCCACTGAGCAAACACACGAACCCAAGTCCGCGCGCTGTGCCCGGAATGGCGGCCCCCACTGCGGTGTTCACATCGAGCAATGTCCCCACAATGGTCGGGGCGAGGAAAACGATGATCCCGCACACGATGAGTGCAACGCCGCCACCGCGCGTACCATGCGGTTTGTTTCGCCAAAGCAGACCGACCAAGAGGCCGACGGCCGGAATCATGGGAAGGACGTAGTGCGGCCGCTTCGACTGCGACAGCGAGAAAAATACGAGGGGTACGACGATCCATAGGAGAAAGAGTACGGCGCGGCGGTCCCACGAGCCGGTCGCGTCGCGTCGAGGCCGGCCGTGTTTCCATCCAGACAATGCGACGACCGACCAAGGCAACGACCCGGCAAGGATAATCGGGAGAAAGTACCAGATCGGACCGGTCCGATTGAGTTCGTCGGTGGTCAGTCGTTTGAAGGTCTCGGTCACGAGCGTGTACTCGAGAAAGTCCGGCACTTCGCGGGACATCGCAAAGATCCAGGGAAGAAGGATCGCAACGAAGACGAGCAGGGCTATGGGATCCCACAGCGCGTCGAGGCGCCGGCGCCAGGCGAGGTAGGGGAGCATCACCATGAGGGGTAGCGCTAAGCCGATGGGTCCTTTGGTGAGAACGGCCAGTGCAAGGGCGACCCAACCGACCGCCGTCATCCGGGCGGCCCGCTCCCGCTCTTTCGTGGCGTTCGCGTCGCGCGGAATCTCCGCCGCAAAATAAAAACTAAAAATCGCCAGCACGACGAAGAAGGTGAGTGCGCTGTCGAAGATCACCGTCCGCGCGAACGCGAGGGTGAGCGGCGCCGCTCCCGTTGCGGCGGCCGCGACGGCTCCACCGACCGGCCCCAGCGTTCGACGCCCGAACCACCACACGAGTGCGAGCGTCGCCAGCGTGAAGAGCAACGACGGCAAACGGGCAGCGAGCTCGTTCGGGCCCAGCATCTTCATGACGACCGCGTCGACCGCGAAATAGAGGACCGGTTTGTCGAGGTAAGGCAACCCGTTCAAACGGGGAATCACATAGTTGTTGGAGACCGCCATCTCACGAGCGATCTCAGCGTTCCGGCCTTCGTCGGGTTCGAGCAGGGGATATCCGTTGATGCGAAACGACAACCCCACCAGGACGATCGCGAGTGACGCGACGATCCAGCGGTTTCTACCCAACGTGGTCATCGCGCGATCGTAAACCACACCTTGGGGTGAACGATCAAACCGCTTCGCCCCGTTCTGGCGCGGGTTTGTTGGGTGCGATACCGACGCTGAGGGGTACCGAAGCCGCGATCTCGTCGTCGACGGTTATCTCAAAGCTGTACGATCCCGTGTGCTCCAACGGTACGTCAAACACCAAGACCGTACCCGCTTCGACCTCGGTGATGCCCGCCGGCGGCTCGGCGAAGGTCACGGTACCGTCGCCGGTAATGATCTCATGCTCCTGCTCGTCGATGAGACGGATACGCACCGAGTGTTCACCGAGTTCAGTCCGGCGTCCCTTCAGACGCATCACGAGGTGCAGACGCGGGTGAACTACCGGGAGGTGTTGAACCCAGATGTGCTCGAAGATCCCCATCACGGAGAGCTTGCCGAACTGGTCGACGAGTGCGTAATCGCACAAGAGAGCTAGATCGACTTTCACGCTTCCTCGAAGGTGCTCACACGGCCGAAGATGGACAGAGGATATTGATGAGACACTCCTCGCACCGCGGCTTGCGTGCTTGGCAAGTCGCCCGTCCGTGTAGAATCATGAGGTGCGGGAAGAGCGTCCAGTCGGATTTTGGGACCAGGCGCATGAGATCTTGCTCGATCTTCACGGCGTCTTTGTGTTTTGTGAGTTTCAACCGATTCGAGATTCGAGTGACGTGCGTATCGACGACGACCCCCTCGTCGATACCGAACGCGTTCCCCAAAACGACATTGGCCGTTTTCCGTCCGACGCCTGGGAGTTTGGTCAGCTCGTCCATCGTGCGAGGGACTTTCCCCTGGTGTTTTTCAAGGAGGCCCTGGGCCATGCCGAGTATCGATTTCGTCTTGTTTCGGAAAAATCCCGTCGACCTGATGATCTCGGAAAGCTCTTCCGGATCGGCCTCGGCGTAGTCTTTGGTTGTCTTGTAACGCTTGAAGAGGTCCTTGGTAACGATGTTGACCCGCGCGTCGGTACACTGCGCACTCAAGATCGTGGCGACGAGAAGTTGCAACGGAGAACGCTGCGTGAGCGAGCAGTTCGCATCCGGGAAGCGCTTCTTGAGTTTCCGAATGATCGCCCGAGTGCGGGCCTTCTGATCATCGACGCTCAATTTGGCAAATCATCCGAGTTCAATTTCGGCAACTCATCTGCGTCAATTTCGGCAATCATCCGCGTTCAATTTGCGCGACGCTGGGCAACATGTTGCATGAACTCGTCGAGGGGACACGCGTTGAGAACCTCACTCGGCGAAAGCCATCCTTTCCGTGCAATTCCGATCCCGAGGTCCATATTGGTCATTCCGGACACGTTGTGCGCGTCGGCTCCGATGGAGATCGTCACTCCCTTGCTGATAGCGTGCCGGACGAGCCGCCAATCTAGGTCAAGACGCTGCGGATCCGCGTTGATCTCGATGGCGATTCCCCGCTCGGCTGCCTTGTCGAACACGGCGTCGAAGTCCATGGGGTATGGGTCGCGCGAGAGAAGTAACCGTCCGCTTGGATGGCCGAAGATGACCATATTCGGGTCGTCCATGGCGCGCAAAATGCGTTTTGTCATGGCGTCGCGATCCTGACCGTATCCGCTGTGAAGCGAT
Organism: Gemmatimonadota bacterium; assembly: GCA_027294815.1. Lineage (GTDB taxonomy): Bacteria > Gemmatimonadota > Gemmatimonadetes > Gemmatimonadales > GWC2-71-9 > B3T1B10. The sequence continues at coordinate 8,394 of JAPULP010000067.1, forward strand.
GCGATGACGAAATCAAACGACGAGCGAATCTCGGGAGTGTAATCCAAGCTGCCGTCTTGCAGAATATCGAGCTCGATGCCTTTGAGCACCGTGACGTCGTCTACCTCGGCATTTGCACGATCGATCTCGTCATGCTGATCTTGAATCTTGTCGCGAAATAAACCTCCGGCGTAGCGCGCGGCCTCGCTGTGGTCGGTGATACCAACGTACTCGTACCCGGCTTGCTGAGCGGCGACCGCCCAATCCCGAACCGTGCTGGTGCCGTCCGAATAGTTGCTGTGGCAGTGGAGAAATCCGCGCAGATCCGCTGCTTCGACCAGTCGCGGTAGCTTGTGCTCCGCCGCCGCGTCGATTTCTCCTTGACCCTCCCGGAGTTCCGGCGGAATCCATTGGAGTTCCAACGCCGCGTAGACCTCTTCTTCGGTGGCGCCGGGAATCTTGGCTCTGTTCGACGTGATCCCGCTGTCCGTCCACGAGAGGCCAAGTGTCTCTGCGCGACGGGCCAGGGCATCGAGATGCTCGCTACTCCCCGTCGTTTGCACCATGTGAAATCCAAAGTCGTCCGGCCGACTCGCGCGCAGGCTAGCGACGGAACCACCGGCGAACTTGATGGTGACCATCCCCTCCGTCTCACTGGTAAATTCCGTGACGTCGACGAGAGAATCGAGTTGGCCGGCGACCTGATCCCACGGTCCATCCAGCTCGACGAGGAACTCCATGTTCTCGATCAATTCGCGCCGCCGACGAATGCCGCCGACGATCTCGGCGCGATTGACACCGGACAGCTCTTTCAGTGCGGGCAGGAGCGCCTGCGCCTCGGCACGCGCATGGTGAAATAGGCGAAACTCGGCGGTGTGCTTCAGGAACTGGAGGCTCCGCAGCACCTTCTGCGCCATCTTCGGGCCAAAGCGCCGCAAGCTGGCGAGTCGCCCGTCGCGAGCGGCCTCTTCTAACGCCGACAACGTTGTGATCTCGAGACTCTCGTGTATTTGGCGGATCTTTGCGACGCCGAGCCCTGAGATCTGCATCATGTCGACGAGACCGGCTGGGATCTCCTGGCGGAGTTTGTCGAGCACGGTGCTCCGGCCGGTGGCCAGCACCTCGAGGACGATTTGGAGCGTGGCGGGACCGATGCCCTTCAGCTCGGCGAGTTTTCCGTCGGTGGTGGCCTCAGCGAGATCGTCGGCAAAGCCCGCCACCGCTCGGGCGGCCGTCTGATACGCGCGCACCCGGAAGGCGTTTTCCCCTTTCAACTCGAGACATGCAGCAATCTGGTCGAGGGTGCGGGCGACTTCGTTCTTGCTACTCATGGTGATGAAGTGAAGCTACTCAGCCGCCGATACCAGCGCGAGGTGGGTGAGGTGGAGCAATTCCCCCTCCGTCGTCACCGATTTGAATCCCGCGTCGGCACCACCGTTCATGACAGGGGCAAACGGTGGATCTCGCCTGTCGCGTGCGGCGTTGAGCAAGTCGTCCGCTCCTCCCGTGACGGTGATTTGGGAGAAACCGTCCCGGCCCGGGCGCAGGCCGAGAATGGCGACAACAGTTATTTCCGCTTGCGCTTTCGCACTCACTACGAACAGCCCATCGAGTGGTTCATGAGGTTGGTTGTCGCCGATCGTTGCCCAGCACCAGCGTTCGGGAAACGCAAGATAACAGGCGTCTTCGTCAGCAGCATGCGCATCGGTCGACCTGCTGTCGATCGCCGCCGTGAGTTTGTCTCTGTCCACCCAAAGGGTGTGTTGTCCGGCGATCCAATAGCGATACGCGACAAAGAGCAGCGCGAGGTACTCGGTCATCGCTTGTGGATCGCTCTCCGCCAGTTCGGGGGATCCCAGCTCACGAAGGAGTCGTTGCGCCGTCGGGAGCCTCGTGAGTGTGGCAAGATCGATAGTTGTGTCCGGCGCTTCATCACGAATACCTGGGAAAAACGTATCCGCGAACTCGGAGAAGACGAGATCGAACGGGTGTGTCCTGCTCATGAGCGGCGCGGCAAGAATGCGTCGAGCGCGCCAACGAACTTGCGTGGTTCCTCCACGTATGGAACGTGCCCCGAGTGCTCGAACACGACCAGCTCCGCGCCGAGTAGAGACGCGGTCTCTTCTGCGGCTGACATGGGTATGGCATCGTGCCGGCCGTGAAGTACGAGAGCCGGGACGGCCAACGCCGGTAGTTTGTCGCGCAGGTCGTAGTCACCCACACTCTTCCACACTGCCTCCTGAGTGCGACCGGTGACGCGAAAAGGCGTGAGTTCACGTGCTCGCTCCGGGTGCGCAAAATACCCCGTCACCGACAATTCGAATGCGCGTTTGCGGTACACGTCGGGATCACTTTCGCGCAACCCCGATTGCCGGAGCTCTTCGCGGGCCCGCACGATCTCGGGCGTTTCCATCCGCTCTGACAGACGATGTTGAAACTCTCGCCGTGCGGCCGCGTGGGAAGGCGCTGGCGACACCAAGGCGAGCCGGCCCACGCGTTGGGGATACTCGGTGGCGTAGAGAAGCGCGAGCAGGCCACCCCACGAATATCCGAGCAGCGTCGCCGGCTCGGCATCCCACCGTGAGATCAATGCGTCGAGGTCGGCGGTCTGGGCCCGCCACCCGACGTCGCTGGCGCGACTCACTTGAGATTTGCCGCCGCCACGTTGGTCGTAATACCGCAGCCTGCGGCCGTCGGCCAGCCCGTCGAACTGGGGTAAGAGGTAGTCATGGTGGGCGCCGGGTCCGCCATGTAAGACGATGACGTCTGGTCCGTCACCGATCGTGCGGGCAAAGAGATCGACGTCGTTGACGCGGATGTGCTCCTCTGTGATGCCTGAGGACGACTTGCGCATTGCCGTAGGGGAATCAGAGGAGGGCGGCGAGGGCGTCCGCCACCTCTTTCACCGCCACTACCTCGGGCTCGTCAAAGCCGTCGGGAACATCGCTGTCGATGTCGATCTGGCCGAGAATCTCGTCATGCCGCCGGATCAACACGATGAGTTCGGACCGGGTCTCGATGGAACATGAGAGGTACTCCTCGGCGGCCGATACGTCGGGGACGTTCAGGTCGGTCTTTTCCGCCACAGCCTTCCCGCAAATCCCTCGTCCAACCGGTATGGTGGTGTGGTCAGTCGTTCGGCCGTCAAACGCCTCGAGCTTCAACATGTTGCCGGTGTCATCGACCATGTACATGTACACAGACGTATATGGGGCTCCGGTCTGACGAATCTTCTCGGCTGCCAGCTGGAGTAATTCCTGGCGAGAAGCGTCGCGACAAAATGCTGCGTGCAAGCTCTTCGCGATTGGTTCCGAGCTTAGCTTGGTTTCATCCACCGCGCCGCCCCAAGGTCGCCTCGACTTCAATGACTTCATCACCTCGCCGCACCTTGATCGCCACCGTGTCTCCCGGCTCGAGTGCACGCAACGCGTCGGTCATCGCGTACAGGTCGGCGACTTCGAACGTCGCGATCTGGATGATGATGTCGCCCGCGCGGATCCCGGCCTGGTCCGCCGGGCTGCCGGACCGCACGCCGGTCAGCCGCACACCGCCCGGAGAATCCGACATGTCGGGGATGGTTCCGAGATACGCGCCGTAACCGCCCGACGTGGCAACCTGCGGCGGTGCGGCGTCAACGAAAGTCAGCGGTTCGGTTCGGGTAGCGAGATTCCACGTCAGGTCGGCCACCAAGGAAGCCACCCGCGCGATCCCATCGGCGTTGATCAAGTCGGCGTCGTCGGTGGTGCGGTGGTAGTTCTCGTGGGTTCCTGTGAAAAAATGCAACACCGGGATCTTCTGAACGAAGAACGACTGCTGATCGCTGCGGCCGTAACCGTCTCCAATCGCGGAAATGCGAAAACGATAATCAACGTTGATCGACTCGAGCAGGGAAGAAAACTCCTCGGCTGTTTCAGCACCGAACGCGGTGAGGCGATCGTCGGTGAGATACCCGACCATGTCCATGTTCAACATGGCGAACGTCGAATCGTTGGGAACAATCGGGTTCTTCACATAGTAGTCCGATCCGATCAACCCGGCTTCTTCGGCGGTGAACGCGACGAAAACGACGGAACGGACGCGCTCTCCGTCACGTGCCTGTATCTGTCTCGCCACTTCGATCAAGGCAGCGGTACCCGAGGCGTTGTCATCGGCGCCGTTGTGGATCACACGTACGCTATCGGGATCGAGACTACCGAAGCCGCCATAGCCCAGGTGATCATAGTGGGCCCCGACCACCACCGCTTGGCCGCGCAAACTGCCGCGGCCCGGGATGATCGCTACCACGTTGGACACGGCGACGCCGCCGATGCCCGTATGGGCCGCGGCTGGTGCGGTAGGCGAAATCACAAAACGCTGCAGAAAACCGTCGGCGGTACCACCTTGCAAACCGATTTCTGCGAAACGCTCAGCGATGTACTCGGCAGCATCCTCCAAGCCGGTCGTCCCGACACCTCGGCCCTCGCGGGCGTCGTCGGCGAGGAAGCTGATGTGGCTGATGATACGGTCCGATGCAGCCGACGAGCCCTGCGCGACCGCTGTCCTGACGGTGATGTGGGCCGCGATCGTGATCAGAAGCAACACGCGTGGCTTTAGGAATTGCATACGAAACGTTTCGAGAATGAGGCTAGAAAGATAATCGGGTGCAGAACTCTGCGCCCGTGGCTAAAACACTGACGCCCAGTTTGCCACAGAGCGCACAGAGTTTGCCCCGAGCGGTTATGCGGGGACGAAATTGGTTTCCTGTGTTAGGCGCCGGGCGAAACCCGCCAACAGCTTCGCGGCATTTTCCAGATCTTGCAGGTCCACCATCTCGTTGGGGCTGTGCATGTAGCGATTGGGGACCGACACCAATCCCGTAGCGATGCCGCGATGCGCCGTGTGGATCGAATCGGCATCCGTCCCTGTAGATCCTGGTGCCGCCGCGATGGCGTACGGGATCTTTTCGTCCTCTGCCGTTTGCACGAGCAGATCGAACACGCCTTCGTTGACGGCCGACCCACGAGATAAGACCGGCCCGCCACCCAACTTGAAATCTCCGTGCTCCTTTTTCTCTACATCCGGATGGTCGGTGGCATGCGTGACGTCGACGACTAATGCGACCGAGGGTTCGAGGGACGTGGCACTGGTGCGGGCCCCACCACCGGTCCACGAGATTTCCTCTTGTGCCGTCGCAACGGCGAACACCGCGGCGTTCGGGGGTTTTTTTGCCAGAATGCGCAACGCTTCGAGCACCACGAACGCGCCAATGCGGTTATCAATGCTTCGTGAAGCGATGCGACCGCTGGGAAATTTTTCCATCGTGGCGTTCAACACGGCGGGGTCACCAACCCGAACTCGATCCAACGCCTCGGCCTTGGATTTGGCCCCGATGTCGATCCACAAGTCGCTTACCTTCGAGGCTTTGTCTCGATCTTCCTTCTTGATGAGATGAATGGCCTTCTTCCCGATCACGCCTGCCACCGGGCCGTTGCTATTCATTATGG
>JAPULP010000068.1 GCA_027294815.1 Gemmatimonadota bacterium
GGTGGACTCGTCGGAATCCACGATGCTGTTGTCGGCGATCACGGACAGCGAAGACACGTACATGTACCGATTTGCCGAATGCTTGAGCAACTCGGCCGATTGACGCACCCATCTTGGGATCGAGGCCGAGTTGTCTATCACAACGTCCCACTCATGTCCCGCGAGCGCGGTGAGGTCGTCGTCGCGATCTCCACGGAGTTTTTCGACTTCGGGGAATAGCTGCGTGTTGGTTCGACCACGGTTGAAGAGCGTGACGCGGTGTCCGCGCGCGAGTGCGTAGTTCACCTGATGCACGCCGAGGAAGCTGGTTCCTCCTAGGATGAGAATACGGAGCTGCTCGTCGGCTTTCGGGATGTTGGGTAGCGGTGCGATCGAGCCGAGGTTTGCGCTGAGTCCGGTGGAGAGTCGTAGGAAGTTGCGTCTGGTGGTCGGCATTGGTGTTCCTGGTCAGGGTGTGTGAAGCCAATACAAGGTACTGCTGAGCCGTGAGCCGTGAGCCGTGAGCCGTAAGCTGTAAGCCGTAAAGGGTGGCGAACCACGACACACGAGTGAATTCGGCTCACGGCTCACGGCTCACGTTCAATACGCCAAACTCCACCCCTCTCGCCGGCGGTCCGCCCCCGCTCGCTTTCCGCCGGAGGCCTGGTCGATCAGAATCGCCTGGGCGCCGCCGAACTCGGCGGTCCAACCACTCCTCGGCAACACGGCATATCCCCGGGCGGTCAGCTCGTCGAGGACATCGGCGGAAACGCGATCTTCGATCGCCAACGATCCGTCGGGCAATCGCCGCAGGCGAGGGGCGTCGATGGCTTGCTGCGGGGTCATCCCGAACAGAAAGATGTTGTTCATCACCTGGGTCAACGTGTGGGTCTGACCGTCACCGCCGGGCGTGCCGAAGGTGAGCACCGGTGTTCCTTCGTACAAAACCATGGCCGGGGACAGGGTGTGGTACGGGCGCCGCCCTGGGCCGAACACGTTGGGATGACTCTCGTCGAATCGGAACAGCGATCCTCGGTTGTGCAATACGATGCCGGTTTCGGGAACGACCAGCCCGGAGCCGAACGCCGCGAACAGACTCTGGATCAACGAAACGACATTGCCGTTTCCGTCCGCGACGGACAGGTACACCGTGTTCGGATGATCTTCCTCCGGTGCGGTCTCCATGCCGGGAGCCATTCCTTGCGGGTCGATTTGCAGAGCCAGCCGGTGCAGGCGATCCCTGTCGAGCAATTGGTCCACAGTCACGCGCATGTAATCAGGATCGGCAATGCTGGTGTCACGATCGGCTACCGCGTAGCGAATCGCCTCTGTAACCGTGTGGAGGTAATCGGCCGAGTTCTGTCCCAACACCTTCAAGTCGATCCAGTTGAGAATGCCGAACTCTTCGAGCAGCGCGACACCCTGCGTGTTGGGCGGGAACGCGAGTACCTCGAAGTCGTGGTAGTTACCGCGGAGTGGCTCGGTCCAGACTGGCTCGTTTGCGGCGAGGTCTTCGGCACGCAGAAGCCCACCGCGTTCGGTCAAATATTCGACTACACGTCTACCCGTCTCTCCTGTGTAAAACTCTTGGGGGCCGTTCTGTTGAATTCGTTCGAGGGTCGCGGCCAACTCCGGCATCTGGAGTTTGTCTCCCTCCGCGGGCGGCGCGTCGTTCGGCAGGAAGATCCGTGCAGCTTCCGGGTCGCGACGCACCTTGTCGATCTGTCCTTCGATATCCAGCGAGAGCCGTCGTGAGACCGGCAGACCCGAGCGGGCCAGCGGGACGGCGGGCTCCAGCGCCTCACTCCAGCTGATGGTCCCAAAGCGCTCGAGGGCTTCGGCCCATCCTGCAACCGCGCCCGGAACCGAAACACTCGCCGGGCCTCCGCCGGGCATCTCGTCGAGACCTCGGGCTCGCAGGTCGGCCAACGTTGCCGCGCTGCCGGATCGGCCCGAGGCGTTGAGGGCGTATGGTTTGCGCGTGGCGCGATCGTAGTAGATGAGGAACATGTCCCCACCGACCCCGTTCATGTGCGGACGGGCTACCGCAAGCATAGCGGCCATGGTGATGGCCGCATCCATGGCATTGCCCCCGTTGCGGAGCACCTCGAGTCCCGCCTCGGCCGCCAGCGGATGTCCGGCCGTCACCGCCGCCGTGGAGCCCACCGCATCGCGCCCGGCCTCCGGGTCGGCGGTGACGAAGGTGCAAGCGAAGAACGCCGGGAGAAGAAGCGTAGTAACGAACGGGCGTGTGGCCATGGGTGTCCTCGGGACGGTGCCTGCTTGAGATTAGCACGATGCGGAGGGGGGCAGAAGAGGCAGTGGGCGCAGGGGAGGCAGAAGGCGCAGCGGCGGTGGAGATCGATCCCGATCACACTCCACTGCCTCCACTGCCTCCTCTGCCTCCCCTGCCTCCCCTGCCACCCACCACCACCTCTGCCCAGCAGCCCGCTTCAACGCTAATTTCCAGCCGCTCGCTACCAGGAGGCGTCTTGAAGGACGAACCACGCAATCACCCGCTATTCCTCATTTTGATCGCCCTCGCGGCCGTGGGAGCGGTGCCGTTTTGGTTTGTGGGCCGCGAAACCGTGTTTGTACTCGGCCTGCCGGTTTGGCTCTGGTCGAGTTTGGCGTTTGCCGTTGGGCTTTCGGCGGTATCGGTGTGGGGGATCCTGAAGCTGTGGAGGGACGACGAGCTTGATTGATCTCGGGCTCGATCTCGTGTTTTGGAGTACGCTCTACGTCGTGCTCCTGTTGGTCATTGGCTCGATGAGTCGCCAGGCCAGAAAGTCCGATTCGCTCAGTGACTACTTCTTGGCTGGGCGGTCGTTGGGCCCGATGGTGTTGTTGCTGACGTTCTTTGCCACACAGTACAGCGGCAACTCGCTGTCGGGATTCCCGGGGCAGACGTATCGCGAGGGTCTTTCCTACTTCATGAGCGTGACGTTCATGATAGGTATCGTGGCGGGTTACACCCTATTTGCTCCTCGATTATATGCACGCTCTCGGCAGAAGAACTTCCTCACACCGAC
>JAPULP010000069.1 GCA_027294815.1 Gemmatimonadota bacterium
CATCGGGACCTTCACCTCACCCCGATAGTCGGAATCGATCGTGCCGGGCGTGTTCACTAATGACACGCCGTGCCTGACGGCCAAACCCGAGCGCGGGCGCACCTGCGCCTCGTACCCTGGGGGGAGCGCCATGAAAAACCCGCATGGGATCAAGGCCCGCTCGCCGGGACCGAGCACCACATCGTCATCCACGGCCGCGGCGAGGTCCATCCCCACGGAACCTTCGGTCTCATAGCTCGGTAATGGCAAATCCCGGCATTCGGCGCGGTGCTTGATCAAAACCGTGACTCGTTGCATGGCGGGATTATAGACGTGAGGCTTGGAGGAGGGAATGGCCAATAGGGTGTAGGGGATAGGGTGTAGGGTGTGGGGGGTAGGGCGTAGAAACTCACCCTGAGAATCACTACACCCTACACCCCACAACCTACCCCCCATATCGACCCCCCATTAGCTTAAACCGACTCACCAAGATCATCTTGTAGCTGTGGAGAGCACTATGTCCTTTCCCTCCCCTGTTCGCGTCGCACTCGGCGCCGCATCGCTTAGCCTCACGCTGGCAGCCGGATCCCAGGCACAGTCCGTCAGGCAAGACGCCAACGGCGCCGGGCGCTCGGCCGACGATCCAGTCAAACCCGTCACGCCAGCCGACTACGGCCAATTCGAGCGAATGGGAACGGCGACTCTATCTCCCGACGGCCGTTGGCTTGCCGTTTCGATCAGTCGAGTCAACGAAAAAAACGAGCTCCGTATTCACCGGACCGACGTCGACTCGGTCGTCGTTATCCCCTACGGCTCGTTCGCTAGCTTCTCCGGTGACTCGCGTTGGGTCGCGTATCAAATCGGTATGTCCGAGAAGGCGCGCAAAGCGCTTGAAAAACAAGACAAGCCCGCGCAACAACGGCTTGGCCTACAGAATCTCGTGACCGGCGACACCACTTCCATCGACGCCGTGCGCGGTTTTCAGTTCAGCCACAACGGCACCCATGTCGCGATGGGGCGTTACGCCCCCGACGGTGATCGTGAAAGCGACGGCACGGACCTGGTGGTGCGGACGCTCGCGACTGCTGAAGACATGAATTTCGGTAACGTGTCCCAATTTGAATGGCAGGACGAAGGCAACCTCCTGGCGTTAGTCGTCGACGCCGAGGGGCAGGCTGGAAACGGCGTTCAGGTTTTCAACCCGGCGTCCGGTATCCTGCGGTCGCTCGCGTCCAAACAGGCACGCTTCACCGATTTGACCTGGAGAGAAGAGTCCGACGACCTGGCAGTGCTCCAGGTCCATACAGATTCCGCATACGAGGACACCACGCATGTCGTGCTTGCGTGGCGGGAACTCGAGAGTCGCACCCCCAAACCCTTCGAGTTCGATCCTGACGCGTTTGACGGTTTCCCCGACGAAACACGCATCGTCAACTACCGCAGCCTTCGCTGGTCGGAAGACGGTGAAACGCTCTTTTTCGGCATCAAAGAACGCCGCAAGAAAGAAACGGAAGAAAGCGCGGCCGACTCGACGGAGGCCGAAGGCGAAGCCACAGACGACGAAGGGGAGGATGATGAAGAAGCCGAGGAGGACGAGGATCCACCCACCGTCGAGGTATGGAACGCCAAAGACGTCGACATCATTCCCGAACAGAAAGTGTTTGCGGGGCGGGACCGGTCGGAGAATTACCTATCGGCATGGCACCTCGACGACGATCGCTTCGTGCAACTCGGTAACGAGTTGACGGAGACCGCGACGCTGATTGAAGGAGTGGACGTCGCGATCGGCATGGACGCTACGCCGTACGAGCGCGAGCGGATGTTTGGACCGAGGTACCGAGATGTCTACACCATCGATGTCGAAACAGGCAAGCGAGCAAAAGTCCGCGACCGTGTCGAATTCAGTTACGGCGCCAGCCCGGACGGCGGCTATTACCTGTACTTCGCGGAAGACAACTTTTGGACAATAGATCTCAAAAACGGCAAGCACACGAACATCACCGCCGATATCCCGACCAGCTTCGTCAACACCGACCGAGGCATGACCGTCGAGCAAAACCCACCGTGGGGCACCGGCGGCTGGACGAAGGACGACCGCTCGGTGTTCCTCTACGACCGTTATGATATATGGGACGTTCGGGCGGATGGATCGGAGGCGGTCAGACTGACGCGCGGAGCAGAGGACAGCGTGCGCTATCGGCGTCAGCGCGTCGACTTTGACGATCCGGTGATTGACACGGACGAGCCGATCTACATGACCACCTACGGTGACTGGACGAAGAAGTTTGGTTACGCCCGCATGCGTCGCCGTCAACCACCCGAACAGCTCGTGTCGTTGGACGCGTTGGTGAGTCGTCTGCAAAAGGCCGACAGCAGCGATACGTACGTGTACATCACGCAACGGTTCGACGACTCACCCGACTATTTCGTAGCGGGCCCCGAGCTGGCTTCGCCGCGCCAGGTTACGGAGACCAATCCATTCCAGAAGAACTACGCCTGGGCAGAATCGGAGTTGATCGATTTCGAAAACGAATGGGGTGTGGACCTGCAGGCCATCCTTCGGTACCCGGCGGATTACGAGCCCGGTAAGAAGTACCCGATGGTGGTGTACATCTACGAGCGTTTATCTCAAGGACTCCACACTTACGCAGTGCCCTCGGAGCGCACCGCGTACAACGATGCGGTCTTCACGGCGGAGGGGTACTTCGTGCTCCGCCCCGATATCGTGTACCGTGATCGCGATCCGGGAGTTTCGGCCGTGGCTGCGATAGTCCCCGCGGTGGAGGCGGCAATTGCAACGGGGTTGATCGATCCCGAACACGTCGGGTTGGTCGGCCATTCCTGGGGCGGGTACCAGACCGCCTTTACCGTCACGCAAACCGATACGTTTTCTGCTGCCGTGGCCGGTGCGCCGCTCACGAACCTGTTCAGTATGTATCTCTCGGTGTACTGGAACAGTGGTGGAACCGACGCCCGTATCTTCGAGATCAGCCAGGGACGCATGGAGGTGCCGTTCTGGGAAGACATCGAAGCCTATCGGCGAAACTCGCCGGTTTTCTTCGTCGACAAGCTGAACACCCCGTTGCTGGTAGCGCACGGCACGGACGACGGAGCGGTGGACTTCAATCAAGGAGTTGAATACTACAACGCCGCGCGGCGAGCGAACAAAGATTTTGTGCTGCTGGTGTACAACGGCGAGAATCACGGCAATCGGCAGAAGGCAAACCAACTGGACTATCACAGACGGATCATCCAGTGGTTTGGTCATTACTTGAAGGGCGAGCCCGCCCCGCAATGGATCAGCGAGGGGGTGTCGTATCTCGAGCAGGAGCGGGCCAAAGAGAAGAAGAAGAACGGTAACTAGCCGAACCGGGGCGGGGGCACAAACCCGCCCCACCCTCTGCTTGAAGACCGACAAGAACCAAAGCCCTTAGATTATCACTGTGTCCTCTGTGTCCTCTGTGTCCTCTGTGTCCTCTGTGTCCTCTGTGGCCTCTGTGGCCAACACCATGGCGAACGCCGGTTACATCTATGCGCTG
>JAPULP010000007.1 GCA_027294815.1 Gemmatimonadota bacterium
CCGGAACCGCCGCCAATGTGAATTCCGGCCTCGTATACCGGACCCGGGAGCTCAGGCACGGTGAAAGAGACGTGCCGGCTTGCATCCCCTTCGAGTACCACAACCTCGGCGTCAAACCTCAGCAGCTCGTCGTCTGCGCCGTAGTAGGAGAGATAGACGTTGGCCTGTGCTCCTGCCTGCCCGCTCAGCACCGCTTCGACGGTTTGACCGGGGAAAATCCGCGGAGAGGCCATGAGCGCATAACCCCGGCCCTCGAAGTACCTCGCCGTCTCCTTCGACGGGATGAAAACCGGCGATCCGACCCGCGTTTCGCCGTTGAAGTCGATCCGCAACGCGCGTTCGCCGCTCGACACAACGTCGTTTCTCAACTCAGCCCGCCCCTCGACCACCTGGAAGCCCTGCACGGAACCGGAAAACCAGAAGTGAAACTGTGCGCCGTCTTGCGGAGCGATGGCGGCCTCCCCAGCCAAACTCCGGCCCATGTTCACAATCTGCACCGCCTCGGTTGCACAATCGCTGATACCGCGCCCGCCGTCCGCCGTCGGGATGTAGACACGGTCGGCGATGGGTCCCCGCCAGTCCAGCCCCTTGTTCAGGCCCGCGTCGATTCCGGCAAGCCCTTCCTTGATACCCATGAGGCAGCCGACGTTGCCCGAGTTGCAGTCGGTATCCCAGCCGCAGGTGTTGATGATCTTCATCGTTTCCGAGAAATCGTCCTCGCCGTGCAGGAGGGCGTGAACGATGAGCCCATGGTTCGGCACCATATGACAGTTGCCGCCGTATTTGTCATAGCCGTAACGGGCGGCCAGCTTTTCTCGTGTCTCGCGCCAGTCCGGCTCCTCGGCGTACCAGCCACGGATATCGTCGATCATCGTGGCGATCACCGAGTCGGTTGGGATGTAGCTCAGTGCTTTTTCGAGCAGCTTGTGGGTATCGCGCTCGACGAACGCCATCGACTCCATCGCAGCAACCACACGGGCACCGTACACGGCCTCGCCGTCATGGCTGACGCGCGCCGCGGCATCGGCGAACTTGACCGCCTGGTCGGGATCGCCCGGGCACACCATCGCCCACCCGTCGATGAAGATCTGTGCACCGATCTGCTCGGCGACGACTTTTCCATTGAGCGCCATCGAGCCGCTCAACGGCGCCTCGATGCCACTCGCGAGCCGAAGGTAGGCCGTGTGCTCGGTGGAATTGCCCATGCCGCCCCACCACAGAATCGTTCGCTCCCGGATCAGATAATTGAGCCAGCTTTCGCCGATTTCTCTCGCGCTCAGATCGGCGCGGATACCATGATCCTCGAGCGCTCTCAGGAAAGTGAACGTGCCGGAGATGTCATCGTCGGTGACGATGAGAGGCACGTTGAGCTTGTCGTGCACGTAATACTCGATGTCGCCGAGACGTTCCTGAATCATTTGGTACGGCCAACCCTCGAACGGACGGCCGAGGTACACGCCGATGACCTTGCCGAGGACGCCCGCGTAAACCCGCTCGGCGTAGTCGGGAGTGAGTGCCATGTGATCACCTGGCAAAAAGGGATTTATATAAGTATTTGCCGTGCATTGAAAGGGCACGAGCGGTACACAGCCTGACGACAAGCCGTCCCGTGTTTTAAAACCCCAGTGGCAGTTTGACTAACACGGAGGTTCCGCGTGGCTCGCGTGGCTGTATCTCGATGGAGCCGTTGTGCGCCTGCACGATGCGCTGGCACAGGTTCAGGCCGAGGCCATAACCACTACGGTGCCCGCGGGACGGGTCCAGCTTCAGGAACGGCTCCAGCACTCGATCGGTCATGTCCCCCGGGATGCCACGTCCGTCATCATCAATGCTGACGGTGACGGATTCATCGCTGCACCCGAGTCGAACTTCGATAGGGCCACTGTCATCGAGCGAAAACTTTATAGCGTTATCCACGAGATTTTGCAGTAGCACTTTCAACAAGGCTTCATCGGCCAGAATACTCAACGCCTCGGGTGACTCAGTCAGCACAACCGCCGGAGTTCGGTCGGCAAAATTGGTAACCACCACGCGAGTCATGGCAACGAGGTCAAACTCTGCGTGATCATGCCGCGCCGTGCGGTTCTTGATTCGTTCGCGCTCCAGCAACGCAGACGTCAGCGCTTCCATTTCGCGCACATCCGTCGCGATTTGTTCGCGTTTGTCTCCTTCCGGCAGCATCTCCAGTGCCACCTTGATGCGCGCGAGGGGCGAGCGTAGTTCGTGGCTGACGTCAGCCATCAATCGATCATGATCGTTGAGCATTTGTTCGACACGCGCTGTCATGTGATTGAAGGCTCGTCCTACCTGACCGACCTCGTCCATGCGCACCACGGGTACGCGCGTTGAAAGATCGCCAGCGGAAACTTTTTCGACACTTTCCTTGAGCCACCGCAAAGGTCGCAGCTGCGACAACTGCACGACATACACCACCCCAACAAGAAACAACAGGCCGCCGATCAGCACCCACAGCTGGGAGGGGTTTGTGTTGACCACCTCGCTGTCGCGCAGGTAAAACGAGTAACGCATGTCGCCATGCCCGTCTACGATGATCGTACGAACGGTTGAAGCTTGTTGCGCGAGAAACTCCGGCGTCACGGGTTGACCATCCGGACCAAACGCAAATACACCCTCGCGGGTTGTCAGGACGACGCCCATATTGTGGTTGCGTGCAGCCATCTGTGCTATGTCTGCATCCTCTCCGATGCGGCCGGCGAGGTACGAACTCCACTCATCCAACGGCGACTCGAACGAGTCGCGAAAAAGATCGCCGCGAATTGCGTTAAACGAAAAAACCGCAAGCAGTACGATGGCCGCTGCGAAAATCGCCGTGGAGGCAGCAAAACGCGAGATCAGGCTGGATGCCCTGTTCATTTCCCGACTGCTCCGACGAACTGATATCCGCCCATACGTACCGTACGAATGAAACGGGGCTTGCGAGGATCGTCGCCGAGTTTCTCGCGCAGACGACTGATCAGCATATCGATAGAACGGTCGTACACGTCGGTATCGAAACCCCGCAGTCGCTCAATCAAACGATCTCTCGACATGACCCGGCCTCGACTCTCCATCAATCCCTTGAGCAACTCAAATTCCATGGTCGTCAACTCGACGTCGCTCCCGTCGAGTTCGACGCGGTGGGTTTCGGTGTGCAGGCGCAAGCCGTCGCAGATCAACACTTCACCTTGAACGCGGTCCTTCGCGCGACGAATCACCGATTGAATTCGAGCAACCAATTCGCGCGGT
>JAPULP010000070.1 GCA_027294815.1 Gemmatimonadota bacterium
ATCTCATACAACACGCTACCCAACGAATAGATGTCCGACCGGTTCGTGAGATCCTTCTCGGCCGTTGCCTGCTCGGGACTCATGTAATGCGGTGTACCGAGGGACAGGCCGGTCTCCGTCATCCGCCCACCGGCGGCCGCACTCACCGCCAGCGCGATCCCGAAGTCCGCCACCATCGGGCGCCCGTCGTGCAGCAGGATGTTCTCGGGTTTGATGTCGCGATGGATCACGTTATTGCGATGGGCGTAGCCGAGGGCATCCGCAATGTCGGCAGTGATACGGACCGCCTCCTCGATGCCAAGTTGCGTTTCGCGGTTCAGCTTGTCGCGCAGTGTCTCGCCGTCAATGAACGGCATGACATAATAAAGGAAAGAGTCCGCCTCACCCGAATCGAACAGCGGCAGGATGTGTGGGTGTTGGAGATTGGCCGTGGTCTTGATTTCCTGCACGAACCGCTCGGCGCCGAGGACGGCAGCAAGCTCCGGTCGCAACACTTTGACGGCGACCTTGCGGTCGTGCTTGAGGTCCTGGGCTAGGTAGACCGTGGCCATGCCGCCTGCCCCAATCTCCTCTTGGATCTCGTAACGGTCGGCGAGGGCGGTGGACAAGCGTGCGAGAGAGTCTGTCATCGGCGGGTAAGATGTAGCGGCTGGGAGGGGGTGTCAAAGACGGTTCAAGCCGGTCAAGACCGACTCGATGAAGGGGTGTGGCGATGAGTGACCGCTCATTCTTGGTGCTTGTGCGCCCAAAATCTGCCGAATTCAGGTGGCTCGCCCGCCGTCGTGCCTGGGCGGCAGGGCCACCGTCTACCTTGCCCACGACCTCAACACGATGGAGCTGCAGTGATACGCCGAGCCCGTAGGTTGACCCAGCGTCCGCACCCGGTTATGATGGTTCGCCAGCTTGAAAACGGCTCCCATTTGAGGGCCAGTCATATTCGAACGTCGACGGGGGACCCTGCACGATCGGGTGCCCCTTTCTGTTTGTAAGGTTTACGCCGCGCACGGTAGCGCGGCAGCCCAACGCGGGGGCACTATCCGCGGAAGAGTAGTCGGTTGGTACGGCATTACCCGCACCCCCGGCCACGGCAACATAAGGGAGTACGTAATGCGTACCAAAGGAACAGTAAAGTGGTTCAACGACAGCAAGGGCTTTGGCTTTGTCACGCCCGAGGACGGTAGCAAGGACTGCTTCGTCCACCACAGTGCCATTCAAGGAGAAGGCTTCAAGTCACTGCGCGAAGGTGAGCAGGTCGAGTTCGACATCGTCCAGGGTCAGAAAGGCCCGGCGGCGGAGAACGTGACCCCGGTCGGCACCTAGCCGACTCGAGTGACCTGATTGATGGGCCGTCCCGATCCAGTATCGGGCGGCCCGTCTTTTTATGCGGCTATGCCAATGTGGGAGTCCCGCCCTGACCAGGGCGGGCTCGGCCAAGCACTGATGTCCTTACAGGACACACCAGGGCCGAGCGCGGGCTCGTGAGCCCGCGACTGCGCGCGAAGGCCGGGTTGCGGACTTCCAGGCCGCATCTTCATCCAGACGGCCCGGTTACTCTGTAGGCTCGTCGAAGAACCCTCGATAGAACCCCAGCTTTCTCGTCGGCGGTGAGTTTCTCGTAGGGGCTCTGCGTGCTTTCTCACCGAGCGCCCCAAGTCCCAATCTGACAAGCGCTGGTCGGAGGAGAAGCCGCCTACTGACGCCGGCTTAGCGCAGCGGAGGCGTGCGCTCCGGTGGACGCCGGTGTTGGGTGGCCTGTTCGTAGCCGTAGCTGATCTTGATGAGGGTCGGCTCGCTGAACGGACGCCCCAACAGCTGTAGCCCGGCGGGAAGTTCCCCAAACGAGTAACCCATCGGCACGTTGAACGCCGGAAAACCGGTCGGGGGCGAAAGCGACCCGCTGTTGGCTCCGTTGGGCGTGTTGAGATCACCGATCAACCGCGGTGGATAGTTGAATGTGGGATAGATCAGGACATCGACTTCGTTCTCGTCCATGGCCGCGAGTACCGCCTCCTGTAGGCGCTTCTGCGTGTCCAGGTACTTCTGATATTCGGGGTGATCCTCCGGTGCACCCTCCACATCGTTGTTGCGATTCAGACCGTACCTCAAAAACGGGTGATAGTCCCCGGACTCCAGAATCTCCTCCAAGGTCTTGAGAGGCACCTCGGGGCGACTTTGCAAATACTTTTCGAAATCATGCCGCATTCGTCTGATCGTGGGGAACTCGTCGCGGATCTCATCTAGGTCGGCGATCTCCACCGAATCGACGATGACCGCGCCGGCCGCTTCCATATCGGCGATAGCCTGGTTCATGAGTCGAAGAACTTCGGGATGGATTTCTCTTGGCTCGGTCTCCGTACTATCCTGGTTTTCGTCGTACGTCGCTTCCCACTCCTGCAGCGGATCCTCGACTTCGAAGAGTTGCCGAAGAACACCAATCCTCGCCCCGACCAAACCCGCGCTGTCCAGAAATTGGCGGTAGTTGTCGGGCACTAGGCCCTCACTCGCTTCCGTGACGGGATCGGCCGGATCGTAACCGACGATCGCCTCCAAGACGGCAACAGCGTCTGCCACCGTACGGGCCATCGGCCCGCCCACGTCTCGAGCCATGTTCAGCGGCGCTATGCCGTCACGGCTCGTCAGCCCCATCGTGGTGCGAAATCCTACCAATGCCTGATGGGACGCCGGGCCACGTATCGAGCTGCCCGTGTCCGTGCCGAGGCCGACCGTACAAAAGTTCGCAGCCACGGCCGCGGCGGTTCCGCCGCTCGATCCGGCTGTCACGCGAACCGGATCGTATGGATTGCGGGTATACCCGGGAAGGACGGAACTCACCGTGAAGGACCCGCTTGAGGCAAACTCGGCGAGGTTGGATTTGGCTAGGATGATGGCGCCCGCCTCGCGGAGCTTACGAACCTGATAGGCATCGTCCGGCGGAATCGAATTCTTGAAAGCCAGCGTGCCGTTGGTGGTGGGCAAATCGTAGGTGTCGTAGTTGTCCTTCACGATCACCGGTATCCCGTGCAGGGGGCCAACGAATCCAGACACGGCCAAGGCGTCATCGAGCTCACGGGCCCGTTCGAGAGCGTTGGGGTTGATGGTGATGATCGAGTTGATGAAGGGTCCCTGTTTGTCGTAGGCCTCGATACGGTCCAGGTAGGCCTGCACCAACTCACGGGCGGTGAGTCGCCCCGCTTCCATCGCCGCGTGAATCTCTGCGATGGTCGTTTCCTCGACCTCGAAAGCCGGTGTGCAACCGAGTCCGACAACGACTGCACACGAAAGCGCGAGATGCTGCAAGACTTTAGCGGGCTTCATGACCTGACATACCTCCAAGTGCTTAGCCGCTCAGGCGCGCGAGCCGTTCCGAGCTTTCGGCAAATCCTTCCTGCACATCCGCCGCCGCGTACAGATCCCGTGCTTCTTTCCACAACCGTTTGGCTGTTGCTACCTCCCCCGCATCGTCTTTGAGAATCGCAAGCGGCCGAATGGCGTTGGCGAGATCGAGCGGAGCGGTTTGGTCGTTGCTGCGATAGAGCGCTAGCGCTTCGTCGTAACACGGCTCGGCGAGTTCCACACGACCGGCATCCTGATGGATATCACCCAGATGTCGAACCGTGTGAGCCAGTGTGAGAGGGTCGCCTTCGTCGCGGCAAATGGCGACCGCTTCCTCGTACAATGGCCGCGCTGCATCGCCACGGCCCAGGTCTCGCTCGATCTGGCCCAGCGCCTTGAGCGCCTGCACCAATTCGCGGTGCGCGCCGGCCTGGCGGCAGAGCGCGAGGGCCTCGACCAGATCCCGATGCGCATCGGCCAGCCGATTCTCTCGTCGCGCGCGATCCGCCTGCTTCATGAGCTTGAGGTTCATGTGTTTGTTGTCCAATGCGCGACTCTCAGGGGTGCCAGGTTGATCAGGACAATCACCACCAGGTTGATCAACGTCCCGAACGGCAGGTACCACAGGCCGAGAACCGCCG
>JAPULP010000071.1 GCA_027294815.1 Gemmatimonadota bacterium
CGAGCACCACGGCGAAATACGCGCCCATCACAAAGAGGTCGAGTTGTGTCAGGGGTTCCCCACAACAAAATACGGCCTGCGTTTATCGCAGGCCGTTGGGAAGACGTCAAAGGGGGTCAATCGGCTCAGGCGCTAAAGGAACTACCGCAGCCGCAACCACCGCTCGCGCTTGGGTTACTAAAAGTGAAACCGCTTCCGCTTACGTTCGCGACAAAGTCGATCGTGGTGCCCTCGAGATACTGGGCGCTGAACGCATCAACGAACAATCTCAAATCTTGAAAGCCGACGATGATGTCGTCGTCGAGGGGCTGTTCTTCGATGTTCAAGCCGTATTTGAATCCGGCGCATCCGCCCGGCAGCACGGAAACCCGCAGCCCGGCTGTGTCCCTCGAGACGTCTTCGGCACTCATGAAGTTGTGCACCTGTTCGACAGCCGTATCAGTGAGATTGACGTTGACGGTCATTTCAGGTCGTTGCGCTGTTGTCATCGCATCTAATCCTTCGCTCGCGTGGGAACGAAAATTATGGTGTATCGGGCGTTGTGTCAACGCGTCAGTCCGCGAACCCATTGCCATCTATAGAGTTATGACCATTCACGTGGAGGGGCCTCACCGTGGATTGCTGGCTCGAGGGGGGTCGTCCACGATCGATTCTACCACCATATCGGCCACCACCCCCCGGAGCGGTATGAGAGCCTGATTGTCGCGCGTAGGGTGCACTCGATTGGTGAGCAGGATGATGAAAAGATCGCGTACCGGGTCCACCCAAATCGACGTCCCGGTGAATCCCGTATGCCCGAAGCTCGTGGGGTTGAGGTGGTGGCCCGAACTGGCGCCGCCACCCGGTGTGGGCGTATCCCATCCCAAGGCTCGGGTCGAGCCCTCGGGACCGGGTTGCAGGCTCGTGAAGTCACGTACCACCTCGGTTGGAAGTCTGGGCCGATTGTCGGCGAGCCGTCCGTGGTAGATGTCCAGCATCCAAAGGGCGAAACGCGCGAGGTCCGGCGCCGTCGAGAACAAACCCGCGTGTCCGGATACGCCGCCCAGGTGAAACGCATTCCGGTCGTGGACTTCACCACGCACGAGCCGGCCGCGCCACGGATCCTCCTCGGTTGGTGCGATTTGCGCATGCAATTCGGCAGGTGGGCGGTACTGCGTCGCCATCATGCCGAGCGGATGGAACGCCCTTTCCCGTAGCAGCGCGTCCAGCGAGGTGGTTGCCACGCGTTCCACCACCTGGCCCAGAAGGATCGCCCCGAGATCTGAATAGCTATAGTGCTCGCCGGGTGGGTTTTCGAGATCGGATTCATAGATGTAGCGCAATGCATCTTCAGCGTCGTTCGTTTCGAGATACAAAGGCACCCATGCAGTGAGTCCCGACGTGTGCGTGAGCAGGTGACGCACGGTAACCTCGTTCCGGGCTCCACCGCTGAACTCCGGAACGTAATCCACCACGGGGCGTTCGATATCCAAAACGCCATCGGCAACGAGGAACATGATTGCCGTGGTGAGCCCGATGACCTTCGTGAGGCTGGCGAGATCGTAGATCGTATTTTCGTCAACCGGTCGAGGATCGTCGTCTCCGTACACGCCCACGGCAACGGTGTACGCCACAGCACCGCGCCGTCCGACTAGGAGTACGCCGCCCGGGAAAGCATCCTCCTCGACTTTTTGGCGAAGAAACGCTGCCACGCTGTCCAATCCGGCGACTGACATTCCCACGGCGGGCGGTGCGACAGTCGGCGGCGATCCGGAAGAATCGCCACCGCCGTTTGGCGTGCACGCCGAGAGAAGAACCGCGGTCGTCAGAACGCGTTTCATCGGCGGGGGAGGCTGATGCCGGTTCCTCGTGGGAAGCGGTCTCCCAGGGTGATGGGAGACTTGCCGGTGATTGCGGCGCCCGCGGCCAGCGCGTTGGCGACGGCGCGCTCGTTGGCGGCAACGGGGTTCCACGCGAGGAGATACGTGCCTTCGTAGTCAGTGAGTTGATTGAGAAGGTACGGGCTACCGAAGGAGGCGAGCACGGTGGGTTTATTCGCACTCGTTTCTTCGATCAATTCCGCCAACGCGGGTGGCAGGTCGACATGACCTCGGCCCGCGATGGGGCGAACACTCGGGGCAAAGATCGCCCTTGGATGTCTGCGCAAAACCACCCGCGCCGAATCATAGGACATGGGTCCGGACGCCGGAAACAGTCGAAACGGTGTGACGGTCTCGCCCAATGCACGCAACTCCCGGATCAGCACATTACTGATGGAGTGGTTTGTCTCTTCGGCGTAGGTAATCAGTGCCACTCGGCCTCGTCTTGTCCGAAACCGCTCGATGGGACCTTCCTGGATGAGCGTGAGCGCCCGGCGTGCGATGTCGTCGGCTACGAGTTGATGGCGCCGGCGCCCCACGACGGCGGGGATGCTATCGAGAGCGACGGTGCGAGTCGCGAACAACCCTGTTTCTTCCTTGAGAACGAGAATCTTCCGAACGGACCGATCCAGACGGTCGGAGGCGATACGTCCGGAGTCCACCGCGGCGACCATGGCCTCGAGGGCCAACCCAACATCGGCGGGAATCAGCAGGAGGTCACTCCCCGCGAGGAAGGCCAACACGGCCGACTCGCCCGCGCCGTACCGTGACACGATCGCGCCCATTGTGAGCGCGTCTGTAACGGCGATACCCTCGAAACCGAGAGAGTCTCGCAGCACACCGGTCATGATGGCCGGAAGGAAGGTCGCGGGCCGCGGATTGGCGGAGCGATCGAAGCACGGCAGTGCAACGTGCGCCGTCATGATGCTCGTGACGCCGGCCTCGATCGCGGCGCGGAACGGAACCAGCTCCAACGAATCGAGTCTGCTCCAACATGCGTCGAGCGTCGGTAGCGCGAGGTGTGAGTCGGTGTCCGTGTCCCCGTGTCCGGGAAAGTGTTTGGCCGTCGTAAGCAAACCGTGCTGGGACGCTCCCCGCACATAGGCCGCCACCAAGCCCGACACCGCGGCCGGTGACTCGCCGAAGGAGCGTGTGTTGATGATCGGGTTGTCGGGATTGTTGTTGATGTCGGCGACGGGGGAGAAACTCCAGTGGATACCTATCGCCCGGGCCTCCAGCGCCGTGATGCGACCGAGTTGATAGGCGTCCAATTCGCGCCCGGTTGCCCCGATGCCCATCGGCATTGGAAAGCCCGTGGCTCCGACCATTCGCATGGCCGCACCGTACTCCAGATCGGCGGCAACGATCAACGGCAAACGTGATCGTGCTTGCAACGTGTTCAGCTTGGCTGCCGCGGCCAGCGGTGAACCGATCGAAATCGTAATCCCGCCAATCGCGAACGCATCGATCCATTCAGCGGCATTGTCAAAAGCATCGCCCTCGGTCGCGATGTAATTACCCAGCAACCACGGCATTATTAGTTGTCCGACCTTTTCACGGACGGTCAACGTTTCCAGAATCGAGTCAACCGTTAGGTTGTGAAGCGGGAGGACGGGTGTCGGGTCGGGAGGGTCGACTTGTGGCTGGATGGTAGGCTGGTTGCCGAGCAGGCACCCGAAAACGCCTGCGACAACGGAGAGGGGAGCGACGTGTCTCACTGGAGTCGATGGCCTCACTGGCTATTGATCGTGGCGACGGCATGTGGAGTTCCCGGTCGGGAGGGTGCGGTGGTGCGGCCCGGGATCGACGTGCTCATATCCGATTCTCTCCATCTCCTCGATGGCGCCCGCGTGGGCTTGGTGACGAATCACGTGGGGGTCGGCCGGAACGGGTCGAGCAACGTCGAGCTGCTTCTCGGTGCCGGCGTGAACCTGACCACCCTACTCAGTCCGGAACATGGTTTCCGTGGCCTGCTCGATCAGGAAAACATCGGCCGCAGCGTCGACACGGCCACCGGATTACCCATCTACAGCTTGTACGGCGAAACCCGTACGCCCACCCACGACATGCTCGAGAGCGTCGATGTGTTGGTCATCGACCTGCAAGATATCGGGACTCGCACCTATACATACATCTCAACGGCTCTCTTGGCCATGAAAGCCGCGCGGGCGTCGAACATCCGGGCAATTGTTCTCGATCGACCGAATCCAATCGGCGGCCTCTCCGTGCAAGGGCCGATCATGACTCCTCGCGATACGTCGTTCGTCGGCATGCTCCAAATTCCCTTACGACATGGGATGACGATCGGTGAATTAGCCCGGTACGGTGACAGTGAACTACGACTCGGCACCGATTTGACGGTGATACCGGTAGATGGCTGGCAGCGGGACATGTGGTTCGATGCCGTGGGATGGCCGTGGATCGCGCCCTCACCCAACATGCCCAACCTCGAGAGCGCGACGCACTATCCCGGAACGGTCATGTTCGAAGCCACGAATCTCTCGGTGGGGCGGGGAACGCCCATCGCATTTCAGGTTCTGGGCGCTCCATGGCTCCGGCCGGCGGAGGTCGTGTCCGGACTCGGGGATCTTCCGGGTGTGGCCGTTTCCGATACGACCGTGACACCGGAGAGCCCCACCGACGGGAAATATCCGGGGCTAGCCATACCATCGATCCGGCTGCGCGTAACCGACCGCGCGACCTACGACCCGATTCGCGTCGCCACTAGAATCCTGGTAACCATTTACGCGGTGCACGGCGGCGACCTCCAGATTCGCGAGGGCCGCCTGGATCGGCTTGCCGGGACGGACGCCGTCCGGGGCGCCCTGTCAGGGGGTGAACTAGAGGAATTGTGGAGTGCATGGGACCGGGAGCTGGATAGGTTTCGAGCAAAACGTGCGGAGTTCTTGCTGTATGAGTGAGGACGGGAGTCGGGGGTTGGGGGTCGACATCCCGACCCCCGACCCCCGAATCCCGGGGGTGGGGTGGGTGGGGTGGGGTGGCGGGGCGGCCCATGAGTCCATTATCCTTAGCCGCCTAATAAACAGAAGCCCATGAAACTCATCCCCGCGTGGCTCCGGAAGCCGATGGAAAGAGGCCTTGGGCCCATTGCAAACGCTCTCATCGCCGCCCGAATCCATCCGAACACCCTCACGACTCTAGGATTCCTAGCGCTGGTGGCGTCCGGGGTGGCGTTTGGTTTCGCACACTTGCGCCTCGGTGCTGTTTTGTTGTTGCTCAGTGGTGTAATGGACATGTTGGATGGTCGGGTGGCGCGTGAGAGTGGGCTCATGTCGCGTTTCGGGGCGTTTTACGATTCCACCGTGGATCGGTTGGGCGAGGCCGCCTTGATGATCGGCGTCACCTTGTTCTTCATGAACGGTGGGGTGGCTGCCCAATGGACGGTGTACGCCGTGATCTCCAGCACCGTGGCGTTGTCCACCGGTTTGGTCGTTTCGTACACACGCGCGCGCGCCGAAGGGTTGAATCTGGATTGCAAGGTCGGTCTGGTGCAGCGCGCCGAACGCGTGTTGGTGTTGGGCGTCCCGGTGTTGTTTTTCGGCGCCGGCCCGAACGGAATATTGCTCTTTGGAATCGTAACGGTGCTCGCGCTGGCGTCTATCGTGACGGTGATACAGCGCATTCATCATGTGTATCGGCTGACGTCGCCCGACGTCCCTGCGCGGAACGCCATGTCGACGTTGGCTGATTCATTAGAGAAAGGATCGACGGAGTGATTGACGTAGAAAGAGGAGCAGTCGAGCCGGCCGATGGGAAGTTGGGAATTCTCTTGGTGGGATTGGGAGCGGTGGCCACGACCTACATAGCCGGAGTGGAAAACGTGCGTCGGGGGGGGGCCACGCCGGTTGGATCGTTGGCCGAGTTGAGCACCATTCGACTTGGCAAGCGTACCGAGAATCGAAGCCCGAGAATTCGTGATTTCGTACCGCTCGCCACACTGAACGATATCGTGTTCGGCGCGTGGGATCCCATCCCGGACAACGCGTACGTTTCATGCAACGTGGCAGGGGTGCTCGACAGCAAACATGTCGAGCCAATCGCAGATTTTTTGAAATCCGTCGAGCCGATGCCGGCGGTGTTTCAACGTGACTACGTGAAACGTCTCGAGGGCATCAATGTGAAGACCGGAGCCACCAAGCGCGATCTAGCTGAGGCGATTCGCGAAGACATCCGGAACTTCAAACGGCAGAATGATTGCTCACGGCTGGTGATGGTGTGGTGTGCTTCCACGGAAGTATTCATTAAACCTGGTCCGGCGCACGCCACCATCCAGGCGTTCGAAGCCGCCATGGACGAAAACGACTCCGCGATCGCACCGTCGATGCTGTACGCATGGGCGAGTTTGATGGAGAACGTGCCGTTTGCGAATGGAGCACCGAATCTCTCTGTGGATACTCCGGCGCTCATCCAGCTGGCTGTGGATCGCGAAGTGCCGATCGGCGGCAAAGATTTCAAGACCGGTCAGACGATGATCAAGACGGTAATCGCGCCAATGCTGAAGGCGAGGATGCTGGGTCTTGCCGGGTGGTACTCCACCAACATCTTGGGAAATCGAGACGGAGAAGTTCTGGACGACCCGGAGTCGTTCAAGACCAAGGAAGAGTCGAAGCTCGGTGTGCTCGAACATATCCTCCAGCCGTCGATGTATCCGGAGCTGTACGGGGACGTGTATCACAAGGTGCGTATCAATTACTACCCGCCTCGTGGTGACAACAAAGAGGGCTGGGATAATATCGACATCTTCGGGTGGCTCGGGTACCCGATGCAAATCAAAATAGATTTCTTGTGTCGTGATTCGATCTTGGCGGCACCGATCGTCCACGACCTGGCATTGTTCTTCGACCTTGCGCAACGCGCGGGAATGTCAGGTATTCAGGAATGGCTCTCTTTCTACTTCAAGAGCCCCATGGCCGCACCCCAGTTGACTCCGGAGCACGATCTGTTCATCCAACATGCCAAATTCAAGAACACGCTGCGCTGGCTCATGGGTGAGGAACAGATTACACACCTCGGCGTGGAGTACTACGAGTACGAGCGGGCCTAATGCCCGCTGACGTGGTCGTGATTGCCGTCGCTCTCGCGTTCATTGCGTGGGAGCTTTGGTATTTTCGCGGTCGCCGGACCTACGTGACGCCCGCCGGCCCGGGCAAGTCCGGGACCCAAGAGTTCCGGGTCACGCTGCAAGGTGGGTTCGATCCCGATCTGGTTCTCGTCGAGGTAGGCCGGCAGGTCCGCATGGACGTTTTGCGTTGCGAGGTCGACGCCGAATCCGAACAACTGGCGTTCGATACGCTCAAAGTCACCAAGATCCTTCCCGAATTCACCCGCGCCGCGGTCGAGTTCATTCCCAACGAGCCGGGTGACCATCGGTTTTTCTGTGGCACGTGCGAGGGATACGTCGTAGCCCAAGTTGGTGGCGAGGCCGCCCGAACGAATCTAGGCCGCGGACACACGAAACATGGCTGACCGCCGTATCATCCTGCCCATCAAAGGGATGGAGTGCGGAGCGTGCGCCGCGACGGTTCAGCGGCGGCTCGCGGGCGCCAAGGGGGTACGCGAGGCGCATGTCAACTTCACCACAGGGTTGGCCACGGTATCGGTCACCGACGGTGGTACCCAGGCCGCCGATCTCATCAAAGTGGTGCGGGAAGTGGGTTTCGACAGCGCCGGTGCCACAGTCAAGTTTGATGTTGTGGATTTTCGGCACACATCTGCAATGGAAAGATTGGAGCGGGAGCTGACAAACCAGCCGGGCGTGCTCAGCGCGTCGGCCAATCAGGCGACCGAACAAATAGAAGTGGAGTATCTCGCTGGGGTTGTCACCGTCCGTGATATCGAGCAGGCAATCGCCGCCGTAGGATTCTCCCTCGCCGAGCCGCCGCGAGAATCGGATCCCATCCACGGCGATTGGATGCGGTATGCGGAAAGAACCCAGGGACTCGCGTGGAGGTTGGGTCTGTCGATCACGGCCACCGTCATCGCGTTGGTCGCATCAATCCCCTTGCTCGGGGAATCAACGGTCAAGAGCGGCGACCTCGTTGCTCGGCTGTTGAGTTCTCTCGATCCCACGCTGCGTGGAGTCCTGCCGCAACTCTTTCAGATGAATCCGCTATGGATTCAGCTTGGTCTCGCGCTGCTCGCGCTCGGGATCATGCTTCACAACGGTAAGAATATCTATGCCGTGGCGTGGCAGCGTTTTCGATATCGTTCCGCGGATGCGAACACCCTGGTCGCGGTGGCGACCAGTGTGGTATTCCTTTATTCCATCGTGGCCATCATCGTCCGCGCCGCAGCACCCAATTCGAACTTTCCGCCGGATGTCTACTTCGAGTCGGTCACCGGCATCATCGCGTTCGTGTTGCTTGGACGGCTACTCGAAGCACGCGGGAACGCCCGCGCGGCCCAAGCCGTGCACGGGTTGCTGGCGTTGCAGCCCAGAACCGCCCAAGTACGCCGCAACGATGCATTGCAGGAAGTGGCTGCTCACCAGATTTCCGTTGGCGATCGTGTCGCGGTATCGCCCGGCGAAAGCATACCCGTAGATGGCATGATCGTAGCCGGCGATTCAGACATCGACTTGTCGATGTTCGGCGAGGCCCCATCGGTGCGTGTTGGGCCCGGGTCTCGAGTGCCGGCCGGGGCGGTCAATCGCACCGCACCGGTAGAGGTAGAAGCGGCGACGACAGCGCGGAAAACAACGCTTGGCCAGACCGTCCAAATCATAGAGGATGCGCAATTCAAAAAGGGACCAACCCAGCAACGCGTCGACCGGCTGGTCGGTCAGCTTACTCCGGTCGTCATCGCGCTGGCGATCGTGGCCGTGGTGCTGTGGGCATTGCTCGACCAAGTGGCGCCGTCTGCGTTTGCAATGCTGGCGTTTGTGACTGTCCTCGCTGTTGCCGCGCCGTCAGCCGTGAGTTTCTCCATACCGTGCGCGATCAAAGCGGGAATTGGCCGAGGGGCCGAGCTGGGCGCCGTGTTCAGGGGCGGCGCCGTGATCGACACCATTCGGCGGGTGGACACCGTGGTGTTCGGAAAGACGGGGACGATTACCGAAGGCACACCTACGGTCACGCACGTCGTCGGCGCTAAGCGGGCCGACAATACCACCGTGAGCCCTGCCGAGATCCTCCAAGTGGCTGGGGCGGTGGAGTCGCGCTCACAGCACCCGCTGGCGAGTGCTATCCTGGCGTCGGCGAAAGAAAAGGGCATTGACCTCCCGGGCGTCGAACGGTTCGTCGAGATGCACGGGCGAGGCGTTCGAGGCATCGTCGGGCGATTCCTCGTCGAGGTCATCAGTGTCCGGCATGCTCGTGAGCGGAGTCTCGAGCTGGGCCGACTGACAAAAGACATCGATCGCCATGTGCTCAGCGGCCGGACGCCGGTCGTGGTCGTCGTAAACGATGTCGTCCGAGGACTAATCATCGTCGCCGATCCGACGAAACCCAACGCCAAAGACGTCATCACACAGCTGGGCGCGCTCGGGTACACCCTGTTCATGTTGAGTGGTGACTCAAAATCCACGGCCCGTCTGATTGCCAAAGAGAATGGTATCGACCGCGTGGTTGCTGAAGTAGAGCCCGGAAACAAGGCTGACGAAATCAAGAGGTTGCAAGAAGACGGGCGGGTGGTGGCGGTGATCGCTGATGGAATAGACGATGCCTCGGTCCTCGCGCAGGCGGATGTGGGCATCGCCCTCGGCGTGGGGCACGAGATCGCGATGCAAGCGTCCGAGGTCACGCTTCCAAGTCACGACCTTCAGGGTGTCGTGAATGCCTTCCAGCTGGCGCGTCGAACCGCGTCGACCATTCGCACAAACCTGATATTTGCGTTCCTCTATAACTTGGTTGGGATACCGCTAGCGGCTGGAGTGCTGTATCCTATGACGGGTCTGCTCCTCACTCCGATGTTGGCGGCGGCGGCGGGTGGCGTGGCGACGTGGATAGTGATCGCGAACAGCCTGCGACTCGCCAAATTCAACCCAACAAGCGCGACGTAACACATGCAATACTTCCATCGTACTTCTCTCCCTCCAGAGGACGTTTTGGCGGAGGCGGATCGGCATTTTGGCGCGTATCTCGAGACAAACGAAAGTACCGAACGCGCGCGCAGCTACCACGGATCCATTGGAACGATCGGTGTCAGCGTGCGGGCTGAAGGCGGACACTACGTGCACGTCTCCGTACACACCGATCAAGTGGGCGAGAGCGAGGCTGACAGACTCGCGAAACGATTTCTAGCGCAGGTGCACAAGCTCGCGGAGCCGGCGCACGAGCTTCGCGGCGCGTATTAGTCTCGCAATGTCGTCGACTCAGGGCTCTCCGCCGGCGGGTCTCTCACGAGAGCAGCTCCTCGAGATGTTTTACTATCTCACCCTGACGCGATCGTTGGAGCAACGCCTCGTCAATCTGTATCGACAAGGAAAGGTCATCGGAGGACTCTACAGCTCGCTGGGCCAGGAGGGGGAGAGCGTGGCGAGCGCGTACGCGTTGCAGTCCGGTGACATTCTGTCACCGCTGATTCGCAATCTTGGATCGATGTTGGTGATGGGGGCGCGACCCGTCGAGATTTTGCGGCAGTACATGGCCAAACAGACGAGTCCGACGGCCGGCCGAGAGATGAATCTGCATTTCAACGATTTCGATCTCGGATATCTGGGACAGATCTCGCCGTTGGGGGACATGATCCCTGTCATGGCGGGTATCTGTCTCAGCTTCAAAGTGCGAGGGGAGCCCCGGGTTGGTCTCGTGTACATCGGGGACGGAGGCGCGAGTACCGGCACGTTTCACGAAGGCGTGAACTTCGCGGCCGTGCAGGCGGTGCCGCTGGTCGTGATTGTCGAACACAACGGGTGGGCGTATTCGACTCCGACGGCAGAGCAAACGGCAACCCTTCGGCTGGCGGACAAGGCCAAGGCGTATGGCATCCCCGGCATCACGGTCGACGGAAACGACGTGCTCGCGGTGTATGCAGCGACCAAAGACGCGGTGGCGCGGGCCCGGGAGGGCGGTGGCACCTCGCTGATCGAAGTGGTGACGTATCGTCGCAAGGGCCATGCGGAGCACGACGATCAGCGTTACCAGCCCAAGGACGAGATCGCCCACTGGGCCGACACCAACGATCCGGTGGACCGCTACGTCGCCACTCTGCTCGGACAAGGCTGGGCCACCGACGACGACATGGATGCGGCCAGACAACGCGTGAGAGCCGAACTGGATGTGGCGGTGGCCGAATGTGAGGACGATCCGCTACCTGAGGGTGCGATGGCATTGTCGCAGGTTTACGCCTCTCCGCCCGAGGAAGAGCGCCTTTGGTTTCGGAGGTTGGATGGCTGAGGTGACCTATCTCGAGGCCCTCCGACAAGGGCTCTTCGAGGAGATGGAGCGCGACAAAGAGGTGCTCATTCTGGGACAGGACGTGGGCAAGTACGGAGGCGCCTTCAAAGTCACCGAAGGGTTCCAGGAGCGTTTCGGTGAAGCGCGCGTCATCGATACACCGATCAGCGAAGCGGCCATTGTAGGCGCGGCAGCCGGAGCGGCGCACATGGGGATGCGGCCGGTGGTCGAGATGCAGTTCATGGATTTCATCTCGTGCGCCTACGACATGCTCACGAATTACGTTGCCACGGCCCGTTACCGCGCCGGTCTGTCGACTCCGATCGTGGTACGGGGGCCCAGTGGCGGATATGTACGCGGGGGGCCCTTCCACTCTCAGAATCCCGAGGCGGCGTTTTTTCATACGCCCGGTCTCAAACTCGTTTGCCCCGCCACGGCCCGAGACGCCAAAGGATTGATCAAGGCGGCGATTCGTGATGACGATCCCGTCATCTACTTCGAGCACAAGTATCTCTATCGACGGATCAAGGAAGACCTTCCGGAGGGAGACGAAATCCTCACGCCCATCGGACAGGCGCGTGTGGCGAACGAGGGGACCGACCTCACGATCGTCACCTGGTCGGCCATGGTGTGGAAGGCGTTGGAAAGCGCGGAGATCATCGAGAAAGAAGATGGTGCATCGGTGGAGGTGTTGGATCTGCGCACGCTCCTCCCGATGGACGACGAGGCGATCATCGCCAGCGTCCGGAAGACCAACAAGGTGCTCATAGTGCACGAGGATACGCGCACGGGTGGTGTGGCCGGCGAGATTGCGGCGAGAATCAACGAGAAAGCGTTCGAGTGGTTGGACGGTCCGATCATGAGGGTGACGGCGCACGATACACCCGTACCTTACGCTCCGCCCCTCGAGGACTTCGTGCTGCCGCAAACCGAGGACGTAGTGAAGTCCGCCCGCTGGCTCTTGGCGTACTGACCGGCGCGGTGGCGATCGGGTCCCCGAACCGATAGCAAAGCGACTATTTTGTCGATAACCCGTCTGCGGACGGCCGGTGAAGCCACCCAGGGAGATCATCGATGGCCCGTGTTGATGTCATAATGCCCCAAATGGGCGAGTCCATCGCCGAGGGAACCGTGTCGCGGTGGCTCAAGCAAGTGGGCGACGAGATAAAGCGAGACGAGCCCATTCTGGAAATTTCCACCGACAAAGTAGACGCGGAGATCCCGTCGCCGTCCGACGGGGTTCTCGCCGAAATCAAGGTCGCCGAGGGGGAAACCGTCGAGGTGCAGACGGTGATCGCGATATTGGAGACGGATAAGGAAGCCGCCGCATCCGCGGCGAGCGCTCCGGCGGCCGCAGCAGCAGAAGCCCCCCCCGCGCCACCGGCTCCGGTCCCGGCACCCGTGGCCGCCACGCCGCCCACGGCAGCTCCGCCATCGCCCGCGCCTGTTGCAGCTCCGCCCCCCGCCGCGATGGGCGACGGAACTTCACAGACAGTCGAAGAACGACTGCGGCAACGATCCACGCCGCTGGTGAGAAAGATCGCCGCCGAACATCAGCTGGACATCCGCCAGATCCCGGGCACCGGGTACGCTGGTCGCGTAACCAAGAAGGACATTCTGAGCTTCATCGAATCGGGCGCTGGTGCACCTGCACCCGCGGCAACGTCCACGCCGGCTGCCCGCTCGGCGCCTGCACCCGCCGGTGGCGTGGCCCATCCTACGGTGGAGCCGTGGGCCGGGGATCGCGTCGAAGCGATGAGCAAGATTCGCAAGCTCACGGCCGATCACATGATCATGTCCCGTCGGACGTCGGCGCATGTGACGAGCTTTTACGAGATCGACTTCACCGCCATCGCGCGCATCCGACAGGCGAACAAACAGAACTTCGAGAATCGAGGCGCCAAGCTCACGTACATGGCGTTCATCGTGAAAGTGGTGGCGGACAATCTACGCAAACATCCCGGTCTCAACGCATCGGTGAGCGGTAACAACATCATCTACCGCAAGCCGATCAACATCGGGCTGGCGGTGGCGCTCGACTGGGGGTTGATCGTCCCGGTGATGCGTAACGCGGACGAACTTTCGATGTTGGGTATTGCCAAGAGCATCGTTGATTTGGCCGACCGCGCGCGAACCAAACGACTCAACCCCGATGAGGTGCAGCGCGGGACGTTCACGATCACGAACCCCGGCGTCTTCGGCTCGTACATCGGCACGCCCATCATCAATCAGCCGCAGGTCGGCATACTCGGTGTGGGTGCGATAGAAAAACGTCCCAAGGTCATGACCCTCGAGGACGGCCAGGACGTGTTGGCCATCCGCATGATGTCGATGTTTTCGGTTTCCTACGATCATCGCATCGTCGATGGTGCTGACGCGGACCGTTTCATGGCCGATCTCAAAGCGGATCTGGAAGACTTTCCCGAGGGAGCGCTGTGATGGCGCGTCGAACCATCCATATCGACGGGGAAAGGTGGGACGTCTATCCATCCGGGCGTGTCACGCAATACACTCGTGACGAATTCGGTTTGGTGTTCGAAAAGGGAACGGGCAGAAATCGTGTTCGCCGCGTGACGCGGTACTCGCCCCTCGGTGCCAAACGGCCGGACCGGGCCTTGGCGGAATTGTCCGCTGCGCGGCTCGTCGAGTTCTTCCACCAGTCCCAGCCTGCTTGGACCAGTCCCGAAACGCACTACAACCGGACCGGTGCCTGACAGATGGAGGTGGTCGACCTCCACCTCCACTCGACGGCCTCAGACGGCGAGGCGACGGCCGAACAGGTTGTGCGACGCGCCGCCGATGCCGGTGTGGCGGCGATTGCCCTCACCGACCATGACACGGTTGCCGGCCTCGCCGAGGCGATTTCCACCGGCGCCTCCGCCGGCGTGCGCGTGGTCGCCGGATGTGAGTTCAGCGTCAAAGCCTGGTGGGGTGAGCTGCACCTTCTGGGCTACTGCCTGCCGATCGACCACCCGGATCTGACCGACTTCTTGTCGATCCAACTGGAGGGCCGCATCGCGCGCGCGGAAGAGATCGTGCGGCGTCTCGACCGTCTCGGTGCGCATGTCTCGATGGAGTCCGTTCGAAAATTTGCCCGGGGCGAATCCGTTGGACGCCCGCACGTCGCGCGAGCCTTGGTGGAAGCGGCCGTGGTCGGTTCCATCAACGAGGCCTTCGACCGCTACCTGTCTGACGACGGCCCGGCATGTGTTCCCAAAGTGTTGCCGCAACTAGAAACCGTGACGGCGTTGGTGAAGCGATTGGGCGGTGTGACGTCGGCGGCGCACCTCAAGGAGCGCTGCACGAAAAAAACGCTGGCCCGCCTCCTCGAGACGGGGGTCGACGGCGTCGAGGTCTTACATCCGTCGCACGACGATGCGACGGTCATCCGGCTAGACGAGCGTTCGACCGCGTTGGGGCTCTTGAAGAGCGGTGGGTCGGATTGGCACGGAGAGGGAAAGGCCAGCGACGTCAGGCGGCAGATTGGGGGTCTCCGCGTTCCGGGCGTCTGGCTCGACGCGCTGGAACGGTTGCACCGGGAGCGCGTGGCTGGTGCAGTGAACGTCTCGTTGGGACGGGACGGCTGAGTGATGTGAAGAATCTCGATTGAAGGTGGTGAGGGCCTGTGAAACGAAAATGGACCAATTGTCTTTGCTGGCGGTGAGTGGTTGCTGGGAACCCGCCGCGCCGAAGAGTCGTTCGGAAGGCACCGGCGGGGAGTGATATCCGCCCGCCGTTTGATTGGCGCACAGGAACGCCGAGACGTTTGGGAAGAGAATTGAGGTCAACGTGACGAACAACGGAAACGAAAAGACCATTTACGACGTGATCATCATCGGCGGTGGGCCCGCGGGCCTCTGTGCCGCGATGTATTCGGGACGGGGCATGCTCAACGCCCTGTTGATAGAGCGAGGTCTGACTGGTGGAGAACTCCTCAACACGGAGTTGATTGAGGACTATCCGGGCTTCGAGAGCATCCTCGGTCGCGAGCTGGCTGAGAAAATGACCGACCATGCGAAAATTTTCGGCGCGAACATCGTCACCGATACCGTGGAATCCATCGAGAAAGACGACGATGGGGAGTTCGACGTGCGAACCCAATTGGGCAAGACCTACCACGCCCCGGCCGTCATTCTCACCGCCGGGGGCTCGCCCAACAAGCTCGGGATTCCGGGCGAAGCGGAGTACGCGGGGAGAGGCGTGTCGTACTGTGCAGTGTGTGACGGAGCCTTCTTCAAGGGAGACACCATTGCAGTGGTGGGCGGTGGCGACGCAGCATTAGAAGAAGCCACCTACCTCACACGGTATGCGGAAAAGGTCTACCTGATCCACCGGCGTGCTGCATTCCGCGGGTCGGCTCTCTTGCAGGAACGCGCTTTCAACCATCCGAAGATCGAGGTCATTCGCAACAAGGTAGTCGACGTAATCGAGGGTGGACCGAGTGGTACGACGGGCATCAAGCTCACCGATACCGTGTCGGGAGAAACGTCCGACCTCGCCGTGACCGGGGTGTTCATCTTCGTTGGGTTCACGCCCAACAGCGGTTTGATCAAGGGACATTTCGACCACGACGCGAGTGGTTACGTCGTGACCGATTGGAACATGATGACGTCCATTCAGGGGCTCTTCGCGGCCGGAGATCTCCGGGTGCAGCTGACGCGCCAGATCACGACGGCCGTAGGTGACGCGACGACGGCTGCCATCGCGGTGGAGAAGTATCTGGCGGAACGCAAGGAGGTAAAGGCGGCCGTTGGCTCAGCCTGAGATCGTCTGCCTGACGAACGGAGCATTTGCCGAGAACTGCTATCTCGTGGCGGATCGCCAGTCGGGCGACGTGGTGATCGTCGATCCCGGAGAGGAAGCCGATCTCTTTCTGCGACGCATCGAAACGGAGGCGTGGACCCTTCGCGCCATCTGGCTCACCCATGCCCATCTCGACCACATCGCCGGCGTCGCGCACGTCGTCAACGCGACGCATGTAGACGTCTACCTGCATCCGGACGACCGTCAGCTCTACGACAGCGTCTTGGAGCAGGCCAAGTGGTTGGGTGTCGAGGTCGAAGCGGCCCCTGCCCCTGCCCCTGCCCCTGCCCCTGCGCCCAGTCAATCTCTTGCGAGTGGCGATACGGTGACGGTGGGCGATTGTGCGTTTACCGTCGCACACACGCCGGGGCACAGTCCGGGGAGCGTGACATTCATTGGTGACGGAGTGGCCCTGGTGGGCGATGTGTTGTTCGCGGGTTCCGTTGGCCGGGTGGATCTTCCAGGTGGGGACGGCGCCACGTTACTCAATAGCATCAATCAAACATTGATGTCCCTGCCGGATGATACCATTGTGTACCCGGGTCACGGTCCGCCCACGACCGTCGGCCAGGAGCGAAGGAACAATCCTTTTGTGACGGGGGCCATTCCGCTTGAGTGACGGCACAGTCGGACGGTCGGAAAATTGGACAGTCGGACAGACCGGCGTCGCGGTCGAAGAAGCAGACCGCCCAACTTGCATGCGATGCGGATTCGAAGTGCGGTCGAAGCCCTGGGGCTGCAAGAACCCCTGTGCGAACTGCCGGTTTGTCTATCCGTTGGGGGATTGCTCGGATGGCTAGCAACGGGCGGTAGGGCGGTAACCACCCGAATATTCAATATTCAATATCCAATATTCGATATTGGATATCCCGCAGGTAATGCCGAAGGGGGGATTCGAACCCCCAAGGGCTTGCGCCCACTGCGCCCTGAACGCAGCGCGTCTACCAGTTCCACCACTTCGGCAGGAACGTTCCCGGGAAGGCCGAATAATAGAAAGGGGGGACAGGGGCGGCAAGGCTATGGTTGACCGGCCGGAAGTTGTTATCTATCTTGAGTTTAGCTGTGTTCAGTCGTGTCTCTTCAAACGCTCGTAGCGAGCAGATCTTGGCCCGGAACCCGAAGGCTCGTCATGATTACCATATCATGGAGACCTGGGAAGCCGGGTTAGTGCTATCTGGGTCTGAGATCAAATCGGTTCGGGCGGGCAAGGTGAGCCTCAAGGGGGCGTATGGGATTCTTCGCCAAGGAGAACTCTGGTTGGAGGGTATGAGTATCTCTCCCTACGAAAACGCCGGATATGCGAATCATGAGAGGCAGCGGCCTCGTAAGTTACTCATGCATCGTCGCGAGATCCGCCGGTTGATTGGGGCTGTGGAACAACAAGGCAACGCCCTGGTGGCCTTGGATGTTCATCTCAGCAAAGGGTACGCCAAGGTCACGCTTGCGCTTGGCAAGGGGAAAAAGCTCCATGACAAGCGCGAGACCCTCAAGCGCAAGGACGCCGAGCGTGAGATTGCCCGCACGGTGAAGCGTCGGCGATGATCTGGGGGGGTGGCGCGATGCTGTTGGTGGCCGCCGCTGCGCCCGCTGGGCCGAGCACCGAGCCTGAGGCGCCGGCGGCTGTGGTCATCGCGACTTCGCGGGGCACACGGGCTGTTCCCGTCTCGACCGAGCGTGGCCACCCAGCCCTTCCGGCCGACGAATTGAGCATCCTGCTGCCCATGTCCACGCGTTGGGGCGTGGACGGTTGGATCACGGTCGATTTCGGCGGGCAGGCCTTTCGGTTTCTGTTGAACGCTCCGATCTTCGAGTTTCGCAACCGCATCATTCACGTCGTCGGTGGCGCATACATGCATCGCGACTCGCTCTTCGTACCGCTGCAGTGGTTGGCCGAGTATGTACCGCGGACGTTCCGAGAGGCCTATCGCTACGACCCGCTGGCAGCGCGCTTCGAGGAGGTTGGGATGACGCCGGTTGCGAGCCGGGTGAGTCAGCCGCCGTCGAGCGGCAGTTTCGGGGCCGCGGTTGAAGACGCACCAGCGGCGGCGAGAAGTTTGGGGCTGAAACGGAAGCACAGGGTCGTCGTCGACGCGGGTCACGGCGGTGGAGATTCCGGCACGTTGGGTGGCAATCTCGTTGAGAAGAACCTGGCTCTTGCCATCTCCAGTCTTTTACAGGAAGAGTTGGAGCGGCGCGGTATTGAAGCGGTTTTGACGCGGACAACCGACGTGCTCATTCCATGGAGTCGTCGCGCACCACGCTGCAGAGACGACTGTGACCTATTCGTGAGTATTCACGTGAATGCCCTCGAGCGCGCTCCCGGTTACCGGAACATCGGGGGGCTCGAGACCTACTTCTTTGATTACCGCCGACAGAACGCTCCGGACCGACTCGAGCAGCGCGAGAATTCCTCTCTCCGTTACCAGCCGCAGGAGGATCGAATCTCCGACGATCCGGTCACGACGATCTTGAGCGATCTGGAAGAGAACGAGTATATGAGGGAGTCGGCCCAACTTGCTGATCTGGTTCGCGAGTATGCGGGTCGAGCGCATCCCAATGGTTCACGTAAAGTGGTGCAACGGAACTTCCAGGTCTTGAGATGGGCCACTCGTCCAGCGATCCTGGTGGAAACCGGTTACAGCACGAATCGTCGCGACGCGGAATTCCTGTCTTCGCGGGAAGGTCGGCGTCGTCTCGCTCGCGGGATCGCTGATGGAATCGTACAATACCTGCTACGTTACGAGACCATGACCAATCAATAGTTGATGCGAGTCCGTCGAGTCCCCCCCCCCTCCTTCCTGATCCTCGCCATGCTGGGCATCGGCTGCGCCTATTACAACGGTCTCTACAACGCAAACCAACTCGCGGGCGAAGCTCGGAAAGCGGAGCGCGAAGGTCGCCGCGGCGAGGCGCAATCCCTTTGGGCTCAGGCCGCAGTAAAAGCCGAGTCCGTGGCCACGCGTTACCCCGACAGCAAACATCTCGATGATGCGCTGCTCATGCAGGGCCGCGCGCTGAGTGAGATCGGCGAATGCCGCGATGCGATTGCGCCGCTGCGACACGCCGTCGATGTCAGCGCCGACGTGGCGCTGCGCGCGGAAGCCGGTCTGTTGCTGGGCGAGTGCCACCTCAGTCTCGGGCGCGTGGATTCGGCATGGGCGATCCTGACCTCCCTGGTCACGCACCCGGATTCTGCCGTCGCGAGCCGCGCGCATCTGTGGAGGGGCCGGGCAGCGTTGGCGGGGCAGCGGCCGGGAGATGCGCTGGCGGATCTGGATCGGACCACGGAAGCTGACGCGTGGTTCGACAGGGCTGAGGCGTTGACGGTACTGGGCCGTGTGCGCGACGCATCCACGGCCTTGGACTCCGCGCGCCTGATGTCCTTCGACGAGGCGCGCTGGACCCGTGTGCTGGCGAAACTTGGAGCAGCGGATCCTAGCGCAGCGTCGCGGCTGGTCGACGGTCTGTTGACCCGTGACGATCTCACGGCCGGTGAAAAAGCGCGATTGCTGATGGCGGATGCACAGCGTTGGCAGCTAGTCGACGGTGCGCATGCGGTGGAGCGTTTTTCCACCGCGGTCTCGGTGGCTGGAGACTCGCTCGAAAGACATGTGGCTCGTGCGCATCTCGCCATGGCGGAGGTGCGACGGACGACCGATCTCGATCGGATAACAGTGCTCGCCGACGAGATGGGCGAACTCATGCTCGAAGGCGGCGAGGTGGTCAACCTGGCTGGTGATTTCGCAACGATCCTCGACTGGATCGTGTTTGCGGTTGGCCCGCCCGAACCGATACACCCCGACCTGCACCTTTTCCGGAGTGCCGAAGAGGCTCGAGATTCGTTGCTGGCCCGACCACTGGCCGCACGGCTCTTCCTCACGGTTGCGGAACGCTACCCAACCTCAGTCATCGCACCCAAGGCGCTGTTGGCCGCCGCCATGGTGCGTGAGGAGATCGCAGATTCGGTGCAGGGTGTGCTTCGTCGGCTCTATGCATGGTCGCTGTACACGCGCGCCGCTGCTGGGGATTTCATTCCCGAGTATACGCACATCGAGGATTCCATCCGAACCCTCCTGAACGACGTCATCATCCAAACGCCCTGAATGATCGCTGCCTTCGATACCTCGTTTCAGAACCCGATCCTTCTCGCGGCAGGCACGGCCGGATTTGGCAGGGAGGTTGCCGGGGTTATCGATCTCGAGAGTTTGGGTGGGTTGATCACCAAGGCGGTGAGCCCGGAGCCGCGACACGGCAATCCCAGCCCGCGGGTGGCGGAGTTTCCGGGCGGCATGCTCAACTCCGTCGGTTTGGCGAACCCCGGACTGGAGCAGGTAGCCCAGGTCGAGTTGGATTGGTTGGAGGAGCACCTCCACCGGGCTCGCGTGATCGTCAACGTCGTCGGCGACCAGCGCGACGATTACGTGGATGTGGTCCGCAAGCTAGGGAGTCGAACGGTCGTAACCGCATTCGAGCTCAACGTTTCCTGTCCCAATACCGAGCGAGGGGGTGAAGAATTCGGTGCAAACAATGAGGTGCTCGCCGACCTGGTGAGCGCCTGCCGGACCGCGACGGACAAACCGATCATCGTGAAGCTGGCGCCGACCCTCTCGGACATCGCGGCCACCGCGGAGGTCGCGGCCGAAGCCGGCACCGACGGATTCTCGGTAGTGAACACGATGCCCGGCCTGCTATATCGGGAGCACGGAGGCGAACACGAACTCCCTACGCGGTTGGGAGCCGGCCAGGGGGGGGTCAGTGGACCGGCGCTCCTCCCGATCGGCGTGCTGGCGACGCGGAGGGTCCGTGAGAGAACCGGGTTGCCGGTAATCGGCATTGGAGGCATATGCACCGCCGAAGACGTCAAGCAGTACCTGGACGCCGGCGCGGTGTTGGTGGCGGTGGGCACGGCGGCTCTGGCCGATCCACGGTGTCCGGAGCGTCTCGCTCGCGCATGGGGCACCGTTGGCTGAGGTCATTGTAGCCCTGGACGTCGATTCGGCCGACGAGGCGCTGGGCCTGGCCGACCGGCTGCCCGATCTGAGATGGGTCAAGGTCGGCCCGATGTTGTTTCTCCGCCACGGACCCGCAGTCATCGGTGAACTAAAGAACCGAGGTGTCTCGGTGTTCCTGGACCTCAAATGGCATGACATTCCCAGCTCGGTTGCCGGGGCCGTCGAGGCTGCTCGGGAGTTGGGGGTGGACCTGGCCACGGTGCATGCCTCCGGGGGCAAGGAGATGCTGCAAGCGGCGGTGAGCGCCCGCGGCGCGATGCGGCTCGCCGCGGTCTCGGTATTGACCTCTCACACCCCCGAAGGCTACGCTCAGGCGACCGGACGGGAGTCCGTGGACCTGCCGAAGGAAGTTTCGCGACTGGCGGGGCTGGCCGTGGCCACCGGAATCGGGGCCATCGTGGCCTCGCCGTGGGAACTCGCCACGGTTCGACCGGTACTTCCTAACGGGACATGGCTCGTGGTGCCGGGAATCCGACCCCCCGGTGTGGAACTGGGAGACCAGCATCGCACCGCGGACCCTCGCGCCGCCGCTGAGGCCGGGGCCACCCATTTGGTGGTCGGCCGGCCGATCACCCAGTCCGACAAACCGGAAGTGGTGTACCAACAGATATGCGAAACTGTCGCATGATTTCGGGACGACGCGATTTGCCGTTCCGCGCTCTGGCGCTGGCCCTGCCGCTGGCCGGCATTCTGATCGGTGGCGCTCCGACCGCGGTGTCCGGCCAGCGGGACCTTGAGGAGATCGTCGAGGCGGCCCGGACCGCCTGGCTGCGTCATGACTACGACGAGTTGCTTGCCTCGAGCGATACGGTCCGGCTGCAGCTTCCGCGGATTGGTCGCCAGCAGGGGGTTCCGCCGGCTCATGCGGCTCGGGTTCTGCGGGAGTATCTCGGGTCCGCTGAGGAGATCAGCTTCGAGCTACGCCAGATCCTCTCGGCCTCGGAGGACCACCGTTACGCCCAACTCGAGCGCCGCTTTGTGGTTCGGCGAACCACCGACGAGAGGGTCGAATTGGTGTTCTTGGGGTTCCGGCGGGTGGAGGGTCGGTGGCGTCTCAGAGAGGTTCGAGTGACCTCGTAAGTCCTCACTTGCGTCCAACTTACGCTCCTTCTACATTTACAAGCTTCGTTCAAAACGACTCTTTTTGGGGGCGCCGTTTGAAGGTTCGTTCCAGCATCAAGCCGATGTGTGAGTATTGCAAGGTGATCCGCCGCAAGGGTGTTACGCGGATCATCTGCAGTCGTAATCCCAAGCACAAACAGCGGCAGGGTTAATCATGGCGCGCATTGCAGGCGTCGACCTTCCGCGCGAAAAATGCGTGGGTGTGGCGTTGACGTACATCTACGGTGTTGGTGTGCCGACGTCCCAACGCATCCTCGCACAAACAGCAGTAGCACCGCAGACGCGCGTCCGCGATTTGTCGGATGCGGAGGTGGCGCGCTTGCGGCAGATCATCGAGCGTGACGTAAAAGTTGAAGGCGCCCTTCGCACCGAAGTGGCGATCAACATCAAACGCTTGATGGATATAGGCAGTTACCGCGGCATCCGTCACCGGCGCGGGTTGCCGTCACGTGGGCAGCGGACGCACACGAACGCGAGAACCAAGAAGGGGCCACGCCGCGCCATCGCGGGCAAGAAAAAGGTCATGAAGAAATAAGTATGGCTCAGCCGAAATCCGGGAAACGAACCAAGAAGATTGTGGAGGCGGAGGGCGTCGCGCACATCACCGCCACCTTCAACAATACGCTCATTACCATTGCGGATCTGCGTGGCA